>JAJTHR010000265.1 GCA_021298935.1 Parachlamydia sp.
GTTTGCAATAAGGAAATCCATGTGTTCAATTTAACACCTGACGCTAATTGGAGCCAATGAGCTGCAAAGCGGACACAATTTTGTTTCAAAACATTAAACCGAATTCCTTTTGCCCGAAATTGATTCATTTGCTTAAGAATTTCGTCTGTCTGGTCCTGCGTTAAGGGAAGAGTTGTGACTAAACGCTGATCAAAATTTTGAAATTCCATGTAATCAAGCATTTTTGGCTGACCATTAGTGGTTGCCAAACACCTGGACCACTTATTTTTAAAGGAATGTTCACAAAAATTTCCTCCTAAGGCAAATGAATAGACATCCCCGCTGTCCGTGATCAAGCGACAGCTACAATGGACTTTCCACTGGGCATTCAAATTCTGAAGATAGGGTTGCCTAAAAACCATCTTAGGATAGGTTACAAATTGAAGTGCCCCTTTAATAGGGGCTGAACTTTCCGGGCCCTGGAATCGTCTGGCATGCGTCAGCACAGACTCCAATTCATTTGCAGAGAGCCTGGCAACAGGATACATTTTATCCTGATCTCTTGGATAGCCCTTAGCATTGACCAAGTGGGGATCATGAGAAAGGTGAAGCGGAACCAATCCTATATTTGATAAATAGCTCCATTGCTGCAGCTCATTTTGTTTGCTTACGATTGCATTTCTTTTTTTATTCCACTGCAACTCATTTTGGAGCAAAGCGACAGGAGTCCACTCTCCATTTTTTTTAATACATAGACCTTTGCAGCCGGATTCCTGAATAACTTTAATCTCATTTTCTATTTTTCCCTGCTCCGTCGAATTTTGAAAACCAAGGATGGAGTAAATGAGTTTCGTTTTTACGAGGAAAGCGGCATCCTGAAATGACTCATTCAGCCACTGAGGAGAAAGCCCAAGCTCATCCCATTTTTTTTCAATGTTGACTCCATCAGGATAATTCTGAAGTGGAAAGCCTGGCATAATTATCCGATTAAAGGGGCTGAAATTCGATGCAGAGCTGCCTTAAAGTATTCCTTAGCAGTTAAAGTCGTTGTATTTGGGATGAGTTTAGAATGGTTGATATCCACTTCGCAAACCTCTAACGTTTCTTTTGCAAATTTTTTAGATTTTGCAAAGAAATTAAGCTCATGGTCTGAGGTTGTCACTAAACTTTTATAACCCAAATTACTGCTTCCGGCGATGACGTTATTATCGATCACAATAACTTTCTTATGGTTGCCTTTTTTCTTCTGCTGAAACTCATAGATGCTAATATTATTCCTCTTTTCCTTCGTTACCGAGTTGACGAGGTAATGGCAGTTGTATTTGTTTCGGGGACCGAATATTTCATGCGAGGAGGGGCAATCCTTATAAACTCCCGCTGTGATAATCTTAATTTCTACACCTCGTTCCGCAGCTCCGATCAAAGCGTTCATGATTTTTGGGGTGGGCTGAAAGTACATGTGATTGATTACAATATTCTTTTTAGCGTCCCTGATCATTTTTTCTAATTTGGCAGCAAACTTGCTCGAAGTATGCTCCGGGCCTGAAGCCAGGATCTGAAATGCAGTGTCTGAACATATTTTTGAACTTTGATCAAAATGAGGAACGCTCGTGCTAATAGAGTTCCCTAGTGGGACAGGCGTTTTTAAAAGCTGCGTGACAATGCTATCATTCGGCTCAAAGGGGGTCGGATTATTTGTAAAAACTCCTAGCTGGCAGACATTCAATTTAGATTGCTCCGCGCTGTCACTCAGCATTTTATTATATTGCTCCCAACGGTAGCACAGCAAAAGCATCTGCTTATAGACCTGCTTTCCGCTTGAATTTTTTCCTCCCTGGCATTTGAATACAAAATCCATATCCCTAAAATTTCCTGGGATAAACCGTCCGATAAAACCATCTTCAGCATTGGGATTCTCATCCCTTTCTTCGTCATGCACCCTATTTTCTTCCTGATTCCATTCGGCATGCCTTTGAGCTAAAAATGCTTCCTTCGTTAAATGGTCGAGGCCCGTTTCTGAGAAATTATCTTTAATGCCGCTTCCGCCTAATATAAAATATTTACCGTAATCAATGAGCAGGCATTTGGTGTGATTGGTGCTTTTCTTAAGTCCTGTTGAAACGTGCCAGATATCCGGACTTTCGATAAGAGAAAAATTATTTGGATATTTTGACGCCAACTCTTTTACTTTGGATAGATTGCCATTTAAAATGAAGTTGGGAGAGGAAAGAATAACCACCTTTAAATGAGGTTTTTCCTTAATTTGCTTTTCTACAATTTTCAATAATTTTGCAAAACTTTTGCCGCCGCAGTAATTTCCAGATAATACAATGTTGTGCTCAGCTGCCGTGATGAGCTCTTCCCTCCATAACTCGGTATCCGCGCAATGCTCTGTAGGTAGGGCTTGGCAAAATCCCTTGGCGCCCGCTACTTCAAATTGTTTGACTTGCTCGGCATTTTGAAAAACAATTCCGGCTGTTTCACAAACGACTTTGTAGTTATGATACTGGCTGGAATATTTAAAAGCAGAAATTCCAACAAAGACAGCCGCACCAACCATTAAATGATAGGCCAAAACAGCTTCAACCATTGTACAAATGCTTAAGGCTATTAAAGCCACAAATGCCACTTTTTGCATCATCGTTGCGATGCGGCATTTCTTGGATGCCTGATTGCTAAGCGTCGCTCCAACTCCGGTGGATGCAGAGCTGTGGTACCCAAATGAAGGGGCTTTTAACTTAAGCGAAAAATTACTGTTATTCATATTCTTTATAACTTTTTTATTAAAATATATGAGATAACTATAATATATTAATGTAAAAAAAATATAAAGAAACGCTAAATAAAAAATATTATTTAATTCAAATTTAAATTTAAAATATCTCAGAAAAACAAACGCATAACCAAGACCATGCTACGGCCTTGTAGGACAAGTCTCCCTTTGGTCGACCTATCCTAAAATTATTATCCTGGTCACTAGGTCATTACACCTATTGGAATTCCTTGTTTAGTCATTTCATTCAATGTGTACGCCTTTAGCTTTAACTCAAACCCTTGATTATCAATGTTTCTGCTGAATAATTTAGAACCAAATATTCCCTTAAATCGAGAAAATGCCGTCTCAACTAATGATCTTTCGTGGTAACCTATTAGCTTTTTCCAAAGTTTAATAGCGACTTCGTCGTTTCCTAGCCCGATAATCTGGCATATAGTATCATTTCTTGCTTTCTGCCACGGCTCTTCCTTTTCATTAAATACAGCCCCTTCTCTCGGCGGCACTATTAATTTTTGCCCTTTCTTATAAGCTGCCTTGTAGCAATCCCATGTATCATAAGCTCCGTCTCCAATCGCTCTCTTGACTGATTTTGGAACCTTATTCAAAAGTTTAGGACCTACCTCACAGTCTGCTGTTTCTAACTCAGTCACTTCTGCGATAATAATCTCATGGGTTTGAGGGCACATCCCAATATGAAATTTTTTCCATCGTCTTCTTTTTTGTTTGCCATGTTGCCTTACTTTCCATTCGCCCTCTCCGTAAATCTTAAACCCACTGCTGTCAAACACCAAATCCGTAGGAAATACTTTGGATAACTTCTTAAAATATTTACCCAACTGCTTAGCTCTGGCCGCAACAGTTGTAAAATGAGGAATTCTCAATTTTAATCCCATAAAAACAAAAATAGAGGTAACAAAACCAATTAACTGCCGATAAGGAAGAGTATAAACTACCTTTAAAGACATAAGGCAAAGAATAGCATCATCAGAATATTGTTTGGGTGATCCTATGAAATTGGGATCTTTAGGTGGTTGCCATTTTTTTATCGCATCTTCATTAATCCAAACAGAAAGGCTACCACGTTTTTTCAATGATTCGTTATACTGTGACCAGTTCCGTACTTTGTATTGAGGCATTGTAAGCTCTGTTTTTGTGTCAGAAGCAAACGAGCTTATACCATTTCCCGCAATTAAAATCATAAATTTGACTTGTGATCACCTTCATCTTTAAAAGATCTCTCCTTGTTGATATTCAAAGATATCAACTTCGAAAAGATCTTTTAAATCTGAAGCGCTGACAAATCAACTTTATGGTTTTATTTTTGGGAA
>JAJTHR010000061.1 GCA_021298935.1 Parachlamydia sp.
ATGTCTGAAAAGATTTAAGATTTTAGGTGACAAATACAGGAATAGACGTAAGAGGTTTGGATTGCGCCTAAATTTAATTGCAGGGATTTACAATCGAGATAATGTGGGTAAATGAAATGGGTTACGCAAGATGTCTAATATATCTGGCCAATTTTTTGGCCAGTTCTTTGGCATACGACTCGGACGACCTTCCAATTTTTTGTAAAAGATCATTGAGAGGCTTGGGAAATTCGGGAATTGATTGTTTCAACATTGGCTCATCCTTTAGGTTAATAAGGATTCAAAACTGAAAAGGAAGGTAGCGTAGCTTTAAAAATAATTATTTTAAATAATTATTTACTATTCAAGCTTATGACGGAAAAACCAGCCGGCTGCCGCGAGTGTGCAGCAGGCGATGATGGCCATTGGCCAAGTCTGCTGCCAAACGACATCGGCCGGCATGGCTTTTAAAAATACCCCTTTGACAATGACGAGGAAGTAGCGCAGCGGATTGATATAAGTCACCGTTTGAAGCCATCCTGGCATATTTTCAATGGGGGTGGCAAATCCTGACAAGAGTACGGAGGGGCTCATGAAAATCGACGTGCCTAAAATGGCTTGCTGCTGCGTTTTAGAGAGGGAGGAAATAAATAAGCCGACTCCGACAATGGACGAGACGAAGACGAACAAACTTGGATACAGCGTCCATAGGGTCCCCATAAAGGGGATGCGAAAAAGAAAAATGGCGGCCACAAGGATCAATGTCCCTTCCAGCATGCCGATGATAATGGCGGGCAGGGCCTTGCCAACCAAAATTTCCCTCGGCTGAAGCGGTGAGACAAGCAGCTGATCGAATGTCCCAAGCTCCCTTTCGCGTGCCACCGTCCGTAATCTAAACTGCTTCTCCTCTCCAGGATTTAACGGCCATACCAATTCCTACGAATATTCCCCCAGCAACTGAGGAAACTGCAAGTTTATAAAGATCTAATGAATATCCCATAGGAGGACTTTGAAAAATTGTATAGCAAGTTGTAGCAGCAGTGCCTATGCAAAACCCTAAAGCAAATTGACCAATGCTTTTGAAACATTGTTTTGCCATTTCTGCGATTTTATTTACGATGGGTTTAGAAAATTCAATAGTTCTATTACCGTAACTGGAACAATTAGTATATATGTTATTGAAAACTTGTAAAACCATAATAATACCTTAATATTAGTAATTTGTTAAAGACTATTTCACGTATAATCAAATATTAGTCATAGTACCTTATTTAAAAAAAATAAATCAACAGGATATTTCTGGGATTTTTCTTGGAAGCAGAGAATCGATATCTCTTGTTCCAACTGGAGGATTTTTCAGTTTTGGATCACTCAAGTAAAGTTTGTAAATAAATAAGGCAAAACCACCTCGAATGACAACAAAATCTCGCCAAGGACCAATCGATTCTAAAAATTCTGAAATAATTTTGTCTTCTAGATTAGATGTCATGACAATTTTCCGCTTTTATAAACACGGTTAAGCTATGGAAGACGCTCTGCCATAAATTCAGCTTGTTCAAGACCTCGTAAAGGAAAGTGATATAAATCCAAAAAAGTCAAAAAGGAAGGAGATGCATTGATATTTAAATTTGAGTCAGAATTATTCTTAAGTAAGCTTTTGTAGTAAGGTTCTATAAGTAAAACTTCATAGCCTCTTTCTTGAGGTTCTAACATTAACTTTTTCTCAAGCAGTGGTCTAATCAAAGGATCAAGCAGAAATAATTCAAGAGTGTTCAAATTTGTGTTTTTGCATCCATGTACTTCGGCAGCTGAATGAAGAGCAATTGCGACTTTCTTGCTTAAATTTGACTTCTTGAGCGCCTCAAAAAGCTCTGCTTTATCTTGGAACCCTGAACCGTAGGTTCTCATTTTGCATTTTTTAACGATACTATAGTTCTCCAACCAGCTTTCAAGCAGGCGTTTTGGATTTTTCAAGAAAAACTTTTTGGCGGTTCTTACTCCTTCGGCTTGCAAAATTCCTTTTAAAACTAAAGCCTCAAAGACGCGTTGTACTGACACAGCCTGTCCTAGCAAAAGCGGAAAACATTTCTTTGGTGACTTCTCACAAAATCGACCTAATAGATCTTTAGTTTTCAATTTTAAGATTGACCAATTATTTTGGTCATATGACTAAAAAATTTGGTCGGTAGAGACTGCATAACAATTCATTAGATATTTTTATTCGTCTGCTAAATTGGCTTCTTTAGATTATTTTGGCATCCTGATAACTCTCTTCGAAGCTGGACATGCCCCTGGCGGCCAGAAAGCACACACCCATGCGCATGAGCCAATAAAGTATCATCAAGACGTCGAGGAAATCGCCACAAATAAGAATCAAAATTAGTTATATACGTTTGACGATATACCAATTATATTGGTAATATGACTAAAAAATTTGGTAGATTATGTTAGAGTATCTTTTTGGTACCCCGATTATAGAAAAAATACTATTTTTTCTGCTTGTTAACTCAAAATGCTACCCTTCACAATTAAAAAAGAATTTTGAAATTCCACTATATAGCTTTCAAAGAGCACTGGGAAAATTAGAAAGAGGGGGTGTAATTTTCAGTCATAGAGAAGGCAAAACTCTCATCTATCAATTTAACCCTCGTTATCCACTTCTGAAGGAATTACTTACCTTTTTACAAAAAGCTTACTTCTCTTTTCCAGATGAAATAAAATTAAAATATTATGAACCAGTTATAAGAAAACGTCCACGTAGGCAAGGTAAGCCGCTATGATTAATTGGAAAACAATTACTCTTAAAGATTTAGCCGGGTATATTTCTGAGTCGCTTAGAAGAAAAGGGATTGAAACCATTTTGGTGGGCGGGGCATGTGTGACAATTTACTCGGAAAACAGATATCAATCCTATGACTTAGATTTTGTGACATATGAAGATATGGGGAAAGTGAAAAAAGCATTAAATGAATTAGGCTTTAAAGAAAAAAGCGGGTATTTTCAACACCTTGATTGTGAATGGTTTATTGAATTTGTTTCACCACCAGTGGCCGTTGGAAATGAATTTATCAAAACATTTGGCATGTGTTTCGCGTCAATTAAAATGGCAGGTCAACGACAATTAGGATGGCATATAATGCATCCCTTTCTTTGTGAAAGTTTTCGTCCGATCCTTAAGCGTATTAAATCTCTTCTTTCTCTTCACCTCAGTAATGCTTTTTTCTCATCATTCTTGCTTAATAATTTTTCCAGATTCCTTTTCATGCGAGATGTAGGACTTTTGCATCTGTTGCG
>JAJTHR010000087.1 GCA_021298935.1 Parachlamydia sp.
CCTGATGTATTTTGAACCATTCATCCCTTCTTTCTCCGGCACTCAGGCGATGATGCAGCACAGCAATTTTTTCAGCAAAACGGGAGCGGAAACGCTCAATCGTTTGGGAAGTCAGGGCAATTTCAGGGACAAGCATCAGGGCGCTTTTGCCCGATTTCAGGCAGCATTCAATGCTTTGAAGATAAACCTCCGTTTTTCCGCTCCCTGTCACCCCATACAGCAGGTGAGTATGGTAGGCATTTGAATGAAGCGAACTGACAATTGCTGCAAGGGCATCTTGTTGCTCGTCATTCAAATTTTTGGGCTTTGTCATCAAAAACTCCTCATCCACCAATGGAGAGCGGTCGATTTTGACTGTTTCAATGACAAGAAAACCATTTTTTACTAAAGTCTGAACGCTGCTTCTAGAACTTTTTGCCGTTTCTAAAAGCTTTGTAAGCAGGATTCCTTTTTTGATTTGCAGCATGGTTTCCAAAACGGCGGCTTGAGCCGGCTTCTTTTCACGGATTGCAATGCAGTGCGCACGGAGGGCTTCGCGGGGCTTTCCACGCATGACATAAAGCTGCTCCTTTTCCTTCATTCCTTTTCGCACGCCTGGAGGCATGGCCATTTTTAAAACTTCACGGAGCGGCGCGCAATAGTAGTGCGAAACCCAATGGCAAAGATTCAAGAGCTCATGAGGAATAAGGGAGCCATCGGAAAGGATGTTTGCAAGAGGCAAGACTTTAGGGAAGCTCGCTCGGTCTTTTAAGCCAAGCAGGGTCCCGATCTGGAATTTACCCCGCACAGGCACCTCCACGCGAGCGCCTACCACGGCTTTTTCCACTTGCGAGGGAAGGACACCATATTCCAATAAGCGATCAAGGGCAAGATCCAAAAGAACCGATGCGTAAGCGGGATACTCCATTCTTAAGGCGCCAGCTCTTTGCATATGGCTCGCCATACGAGCGGTTTAAGCTGCGGCTGCCTGAGGTAAAGATCTAAGTCCGACAATAAAAGAAGGGGAATGTTTTGAAGAAGATGCTGTCCGGGAATGGCTTCCTGATAATAATTCATCAGGTTTTTTTGTAAATAAAGATCGGTGTCAGTGGCAATGACAAGCTGCAGGGAGGAGTTGAAAAGCGTTTTCCATTCATTTTTACCCTCGATGGTAAGGCCGCAAAGGGCACGGGCTGGCTTGAAATGAAGAGTGATGGCTTTAGCAATTTGTTTTAAAAATGACAAATGGCTTTCTTTAGCTGTGAAGGAAAGGAGCAGAATAGGAGGAATTCCCTCTTCTTCTTTCCACGCCGACATTTTCTTTTTAGCAAGGGTATCGTCTGGAAGTTGATCGCAAAGGGGCAGTTGTGGAAAGTGTTTTTCAAATAAACTTCTCCATTCGGCTTGATCGATGGGTTGCGTTTCTTTAAGGGGCTCAAGCGCAATTCTTTTAGGTTCATTTTTTGACGCCAGCTTGGGGAGCAGCGGGGCAGGCGGAGGATTTTCTGTTTTAATCTCAGGTTTGATTTGAATGATTGGTTCAGGAAGGGGGGCTTTTGGGAGCTCCGCTTTCTTTTGTTGGGAAAAGGCCTCGCCCGGCGGCGGGGGTGCCACGCTGCGCTGCAGTGCTTGTTTTTTGATTACAAGGGACGAATCAAAATAGGTTTGTAAGAGGGGAGGAGCATAGTAGGTTTGATTTTCAGTGTCCTGAAGAAGAAAAAGCTTAACTAAAGAAAATAGTTCACCGGTCTTTACTTGCAGCTCATGCAGAGTCATGCCTGAATCTCCAGGGGAGTGAATTCAAATCCTCTTTTTTTAAACTTTTTGGCTAACCCGCTAAGAACCTGCCCTTTTTTTTTGTAGACACGAAAAAGTTGATCCTTTGCCTCCAGTCCGTAAATGCCTGTTAGTTCTTTGTCTGATTGTAGGAGAAAAAAACAGACGTTTTCATTCTGCCAAAATAAATTGACCAGACGAGGCAGCCTGGCATAAACTTTATCCACTGAACTAAGAAATTTTTTGACTAATTTTTTCAAATGGGTGGCAGCCGTTCCCTGAAGCAGGTAAGAGTGAATGTAGGCGGCGATTGGAAAGGCAGCCAGCCAGGCGCTGATGACGGCCGAATGGAAGGCCAGGTGAGTCCTTTTAGAGGCAATCGGGTTGGTCGAAAGATGCTCTGAGTAGTGCTTTAATTTAGTCAAAGGTCCGGCAGCTGAATGGATGGAGCTGGCTGAGCCAAAAAAAGAGGGGCCGATTAGCAAAAGTAGGGCATGGTAAATGGCTTGGATGGACTCTCGGTTATTCATCAATTCTTGGTTTTTTGTCGCTTCGATTATAAGTGTCGTTTGGTGCAAATGAAAAAATTCAGACAGGATAAACTGAATCAGCAAGGCTTTGTCGTAATAATATGGGGTGAAGTAGTTTTTAGTCCCTTTAATCAATGACATGTCCGAAATAGTTGGTAGATTGATGGTAGACTTTCACTGGCAATGGCTTTGCCTGATTTGTAATCTTTCCGATCCCCATCTACGCACGCAGTCTTAAGTATAGTAGCATAGAGTGGGAAAGTCAATTAAAATGGAAAACCGCGCGAGTGTTAAAAACCCTCGCGCGGTAAAATAAAATGATCAAATTTTATCGCTTAGGACTAAAATTGATCTCTTTTCTGATTAGGATTCTTTGTCGATGGATTTTGCTTTTCATGCTGTTGTGGTTTTTGGTTCGGATTTTGTTTTTGTGGCTGTTGTTGTTGTTTGTTCTTGTCCATAAAAAACCTCCTAAAATTTTTTTTTGATTGTTCCAGGCCCCAGAGGCCCGAGACAATTATTTTGCTTGCACATTTCTATCTATCTACTTTTTACCGGGCATTTGTCAATAGATTTCTTTAAAGTTCGAAAAAAGATTTTTCTAAGAGGGCCTCTTCACACTTAGCGCATTTTTCAGTCAATTCAAGAATGTTTTTTGAGGCCTCTTTCAATTTTTCAAGCAGGGAGGTATTTATAGCCACCGCTTCATTTTTAGCCTCTTCAATTTGATTCTTCTCATTTTTTAAATTTTCAATAGTTTGGTTAATCGTTTCGATTTCTTCGCTCTTATCATCTATTTTTTTTTGAAGTTCCTCTTTCAATTTTAAATTTGTTTCTTTTTCCTGTTGCAGGTTGCAAGACAGCGTTTGCAGATCCTCTTCTTTGGCGCTCAAGCGGTTTTCTTCTTCGGCTAATTTTGCCTGCAATTCTGTCAGCCTGGTTTGATTAAGGTTGTCTCTCTCTTTTAACTCTTTGCACGTGTTTTTTAAGTCTCGAGCTCTTTGTAGGAGGTTAAATTTATCTGTGAGCAGCTGCACCCCCATATCGGTATTTATGGCGAGCCTTTTGATGGTCGAATTTTTGGCTTCAATTTCCTGCATAAATTGATCGTTAATCATTTCTTTTTCGGCAAGCTGCTGTCTAAGATTGAAATTTTGTTCGTTTAGTAGGCCGATTTCTAATGTCTTACTTGAAATTTCACCATTTTTTTGCAAAAGAAGGGTTTCCTTTCCTTGAGCTTCAAGCTTTAAAAGACGCAGATCCTGATTAAGTTTTTCTTTTTCAAGATTTTCAAGCGCTGAACGCACAGAATTTCCCGCTTTGCGACTCACCCATGCATCGGCACGGTCAGGATCTAAGATAGCTAAGGCTGTTAAAAAGATTGTATTAAATAAGCTATCGACAACGCGCATTAGATGAATCAGCGCCGATGAAAATTCCAGTTCTTTAGGGGCTTGAAATTTTGGAGAAAAGAGCATTGCGAGGCAATTATAGGGAGAAATGAGAGTCCCCATTGTTCCTTTGCCTAAGAATAAAATGGAATGAAAAGCAGCATCCGATAGAGAAGTTAAGGGAATGATCAAAGAGGCTAAACAACGTGAACAAAGAGGACCGGAAATGGAGTAGCGCGAATGATTGATGTTGCAAAGTTGTTCTGTTATTTTTTTTGTTAAGGAAAAATCTTCACAACTTGTTAA
>JAJTHR010000013.1 GCA_021298935.1 Parachlamydia sp.
CTGGGGCCGGCCGCGACCCCGGCAAGTACAGGCATTCGGCGGAACGCATCCCTTTATACCATTCTACCAACCCAGCTTCCACGCCCTTGAGCGTTTCAAATCATTCCCTTCCGGCCATTCTTCAATGGGATTTTATTTTTTCTCCCTGGTATTTTTAGGAAGGCAGCAACGCAACAAAAAATTGGTTCAATGTGGTTGGGGGATGGCTCTTGGTTTAGGGGCGGCTCTAAGCCTTGCCCGCATTGCACAGGGAGGGCATTTTCTGTCCGACACCCTTTTTTCCGGGCTCATCATGTGGGGCACAGCCTGGGCCTTGGCCAAAATGCTTCTGAAGGATCCTTCATGAAAGGTTTAACATCCAGGCAGCAGGCCATCCTGGCTTATATTAAAGAATTTATTGAAAAACACAGCTACTCGCCGAGCTACCGCGAAATCATGCACCATTTCTCATTTACTTCCCCAGGATCGGTTTACAAGCACGTGAAAACGCTTCAACGTAAAGGATATCTTGAATCCGAAAAACAAGCCAGCCGCTCCATTATACCGACACAATATCCCGCTTCCCCCTCAGGAACACAGGAGCTGGAATTGTCGCTAATTGGGAATATTGCGGCCGGCTACCCTATTGAAATTTTCATGTGTCCGCAAAAAATTACTTTGCCTGCAGCCCTCGTTCCCCAGGCTGAAATAACTTACGTGTTGCGCGTGCATGGAAACGGCTTTTATGAAGAAGCTATTCAGGATGGTGATCTTTTGCTTGTTGAGACACGGCAGGAGGTGCATGCGGGCGAAACAATTATCGGGGTGATCAACCAGCATAATACAATCATCAAAAAGTATTATCCCGAAGGGCAGTACATTCGACTGGAGAGCTGCCATCCTGAGCAAAATCTTACCCTTCGGCACGACCATTTGGTCATCCAGGGAGTGCTTGCTGGTCTACTCCGCTACTATTTCTAATAGTTTCAACTAATCTTCGTCAAGTTCATCAGGTTCCGGTTCGAACTCTTCAAGTGTTTTGGATTTTCGTCCTGCCCACACGCGGATTAATCCTAGGATAAGTGCTATTAAAATATATCCCCATGAGAGGATCACTAAGGCAAGGGCGGGGAAATGAAGAACGCCATAGAGGATGAATACGGCAGCTAGGACAGTTAAAAAAACCAGCCGAAAGGAAGAAACCCGTATTTCCAGGCTTTTCACACTTGGAAACTTCCACCGGCTCACCATGCAATATCCTAAAACAAGCAGCATGATGGAAAGAAGCCAGGCCTTAAACGAAAAGGGCAATGCATTAAAATAAGGAGGATTATCTCCAAAAAGTAAAAAATTCATCGACACGGCTGCGGCCGCCGCCGCCGGAATCGGCAGGCCAGTAAAGTGCTTTTTAGCCGCAATTGCCATTTCACTATCATTTTTAGCTTGATTGGCAAGCAAGTTGAAACGGACAAGGCGGAGCACTCCGCAAAGGGAAAATACAATCGCCGATAAGGTGGCCAAAAAAGAAAGCTGCGATCCCGGTGCTGCAGATAGGCTTTTTAAAATAATGACGGAAGGGGCGACGCCGAATGAAATAGCATCGGCCAACGAATCAAATAACCCGCCAAAGTCGCTTTCCGCTTTCATAGCCCGCGCAACGGCGCCATCCAAGAGATCCGCAAAGGCCGCTAAAAGCAATAATCCCGTCACTGCAGTCAAATTTTGCGCGTTGGCATGACCCACAGCAATCATGTTCATCTTGAAAATGACAAAAAGGCCGCATGAAAGACCGAATGCCGTAATTACATTGGGAAGCAGTAGAATTTTCTTACGTTGATTTTGGTTCATAAACAAATTGTAACAAAGGAGATTGTTGAAATAAAGGCATAAATAGTATTGACATTTTCAGCTTGTTTGATAACCTGAAAATTTCGCTAATTATTATTAGGAGGTTTGCGAATGTTAAGATGGGCAATGACTTTTTTCATAATTGCGATCATCGCAGCCGTCTTCGGCTTTGGAGGCATTGCAGCAACTGCCACAGGAATTGCACAAATTTTATTTTATATCTTTTTAGTCCTCTTCCTTGTTTCTCTTCTCTTTGGATTGTTGTCAGGAAGAAACCCTCCCACGCCCCCTATTTAAAAATGCTTTCTCATGTGACTCATCTCTGCCAAAAGGAGCAGATGAATAAGCAGATCTTTTGAAGCTCAATTAACTTCAAAAATGCTCGCAATATCAGTAAAATATTGCTGTGCTTTTTGAATTAATTGATTTTTCAAAATCTCTTACTTTTTCATTTTGCTCTTTTAGCGTAAGGTGAGTTATATATTTGGAGCCTTCCAAAAGGTCAAGGCTCTGAATTTTTTTTACAGGACAACATGACTGCTATGCCCCCCCGACTCAATAAACTTGGACAAACATATCGTAACTTCAAGCTGGTAAAGGTAAAGGAGATCCCTGAACTTCAATGTCTTTTACGTGAACTTGTGCATGAACCATCAGGGGCGCGCATCTTGCATATCGCGAATGATGATCCGGAAAATCTCTTTTGCCTCTCTTTTCAAACCCTTCCAGACAACTCAAACGGCGCAGCCCACATTTTGGAACATACTGTCTTATGCGGTTCGGAAAAGTTCCCGGTTAAGGATCCTTTTTTTTCGATGGGCCGGCGCAGCTTAAACACTTACATGAATGCCCTGACAGGCGCGGACTTTACCTGCTACCCAGCCTCCTCGCAAGTCCCCAAAGACTTTTATAATTTACTCGCTGTTTATATTGATGCCGTCTTTCATCCCAATTTAAATGAACTAAGTTTCGCCCAGGAAGGGCACAGGCTTGAATTCAGCACCCCGAACGATCCTTCAACTCCTCTTGAATATAAAGGCATTGTATACAACGAAATGAAAGGGGCACTTTCTTCATCAAGCGCTAGGCTTGCTGAAGCGATCAACGAAACATTGTTTCCAGATGTCACCTACGGCTTCAATTCGGGCGGAGATCCTACCGTGATCCCTACCCTTACATATGACCAACTGAAAGATTTTCATAAGAAATACTACCATCCAGGCCGCTGCCTTTTCTATTTTTATGGCAATCTACCTTTGGAAGGCCACCTGGATTTTATTGAAGAAAATGCGCTTAAAGGGGTTGAAAAAGTGCCTCCCCTCCCGCCGATTCCTTTGCAACCCCGCTTTCAGAAACCTGTGCACAAGATTTATAGCTATCCCATTGCTCCCGACGAAAGCCCGTACGGCAAGACCCTGCTTGCCTTTGGCTGGCTCACATGCCATATCCTTGAGCAAGAGGATGTGCTGGCGATGAACATCATTGAAATTTTGCTTTTGGATACGGATGCCTCCCCTTTAAAGATGGCTTTATTAAAATCGGGGCTATGCAAGCAAGTCAATTCCTTCATCGATATTGAAATCAATGAGATCCCTTGGGGGATTATCCTAAAAGGATGCAATACTGAACATGCAGACACTCTAGAAGCCCTCATCAGACAAACCCTATTTGAAATAAGTGAAAAGCCGATTTCAGTTCAAACCATTGAAAATGCGATCCACCAGCTTGAAATTTATCGCAGTGAAATTTTAGGCGACCATGCCCCATTTGGCCTATCCCTTTTTATGCGCTCAGGATTGCTAGAGCAGCATGGCGCAGAACCGGAACAAGGACTGGTGATCCATTCTCTTTTCGAGCAGCTGCGCAAAAAAGCCTTAGCTAATTCCCTTTATTTCAATGAATTAATCAAAAAATATCTGATTGACAACACCCATTTTGTGCGCATTGCCATGCAGCCGGATCAATCGCTTGGGCTCATGGAGGCAGAACAAGAGAGAAGCAGGCTGCAGGCCATTAAAGAGAGCCTGACGATTGAGGCCAAACAGCATCTCGTCCAAAGGGCTGAGGAGCTCAGTGCCTTTCAAAAAAAGCAAGAGGAAGAGAACGTTGATGTCCTTCCAAAAGTCTCCTTGAAAGATGTGCCTTTGACAAGCCGTCCCTACGAATTGACAAAAGAACCGGCCGGTCCTCTGACTCTCTTTCATCATGCCGTTTTTACGAATGACATCATTTATGCCGATCTTGTCTATGACTTGCCGAAGTTGTCTGAAGAAGAGCTTTACCATTTACGCCTTTTATCTGTCATATTAACGCAAGTGGGAAGCGGCGAGCGCGGCTACGAGGAAAATCTTGATTATATTCAGGGGAATACGGGGGGGATCGGTGCGGGGATTAGCCTGAACCTGCAAGCAAATGATAGCCATTGTTTCCAACCGACATTTCACTTAAGGGGCAAAGCTCTACACCGCAAAGCGCCCAAACTTTTTCACTTAATGAAGGATACGCTGACAGCCCCCCATTTGGATGGCTTAAAGCGATTTAAAGAAATTATCCTAAAACACTTTACTGCAATGGAA
>JAJTHR010000107.1 GCA_021298935.1 Parachlamydia sp.
CTGCTGTTTACCGATGTTCATAAGTTGGCAACCGCTCATCACAAAACTTTTATTTCATATATGCGGTTGTCAACTTATGAACGTCGGTAAACAGCTTCTACAGCTTATTATCCCAAGAACACTTCTCTTGGGCAACGATATCCTAATGATTGATGCAGCCTCTCGTTATTGTAAAAATAAAAGTATCTATCAATACCTTCACGAGCTTCTTTCACGGACGAATAGTCTCTTAAATATATATCCTCATATTTTAAAGACCTCCACAATCTCTCTACAAATATATTATCAAGAGCCCGTCCCTTCCCATCCATACTAATCTTTATTGCAGACCTTTCTAACATATCTGTAAAAGCAATGCTTGTAAACTGCACTCCTTGATCAGTATTAAAAATTTCAGGCTTCCCATATTTCAAGGCTTCCTCAAGTGCTTCCATGCAAAAACTACTGTCAACTGTATTCGATACCCTCCACGATATAACGTATCTGCTGTACCAGTCAATAATGGCAGTACAATAGGCAAAACCACCAGCAAGCTTGATGTATGTAATATCTGTACTCCATACATGACCTGGAAAGCCTGCTTCAATACCTCTCAACAAATAAGGGTATTTCTTATGCCCTATATTTGCTTTACTTAAGTTCGGCTTGGGATAAATTGCTGCAAGACCAATAAAGTGCATTAATCTTTGCACGCGTTTCCTATTCACAATATATCCTTGAGCGCATAGCCAAGCAGTCATACGCCTACTACCATAAAACGGGTGAGCAGTGTATTCCCGGTCAATCAGGTTCATCAACTTCAAGTTATGAGCTGTTTCCTCCACAGATTGTAAATAATACGAGGAACGATTTAATCCCAAAAGTCGACACTGACGAGCAAGAGAAAGCCTTTTATCATCAGGGTCGACAATGGCCCAACGATCTTCTACTGCTAGATCCCAAATTTTTTTTAAGCCAATCGAGCTCTATTGTCAACTGCCCTACTTTGCGTTCCAAAGCAGCCTTTTCGACTTCAGCATCAGCACCTTTTCGCTTGCTTTTTCCAAATAGTAGCTCTGCACCATCAGTCAGATCTTTTTTCCACTTGCTGACTTGGACTGGATGAACCCCATAATTCTTTGCGATTTCATTGATCGTTCTATCTCCCTTCAATGCCTCAATGGCAACTTTTTGTTTAAAGGCTGCCGTTCTTGGATTTCCGTTCATGTACTTGGTCCTCCTTTGGCCTTGAAATTTTAGCACAGAACATAACTTTGAAACCTGTCTATTTTTTGGGGTCCATTATACACTAAAGAGTTTACATTTTACCAAAAGTTTGAAGTCTGTAAGATATTTTTAGCATTTTATTCTATGCAAACCCAAATAAATGATATGAGGCCAAATATGCCGCTTGAGCAAACACCGGGACTTCAAGGCTCGGATGCAGAAAAATACCAACAAAGTTTAATGGAACTTATTCAATCAATAAAAGGATGGGAAAAACTCAATGAAATAGAACAAGAAGTTCAGGTTTTTAATTTTATGGATACATTAGGACGCTTGTTTTTGGACTATTTTCAGTTTCATCTAGACGAGGCAAATGCTTGCGCAGTTCAATACCAATCTCTTTTAAATTATTCTCATAGGCTTATTACATTTTATATTATCGATTTATGGAGTAGGCTAGAGGGTGCCGGTGAATATGAGGATCCATGGGATGAGGCTTGTTGGGGTCGAACGAATATTGAGGCCTTCAATACCATGTTTAAACAAGTTTTAGATCCTCCTTTAGACCCTGAAATGATTGACAGATATATGAATGATTCAAAAGGAAAAGTTTCTCTTCCAAAGGATTTCATTCCAAAAAATATGCCTGCCTCTCATTGGTGGTGGTTTGAAGATTTTGGAACATCTTGGTTAGATGAAGGGAGGTAAAAAAATGCGATGTGAATTACAAGAACAAATTGCAATTAGCTTCGATATTCCCAATTTGCGACCTCATACCGTTTGTGATCAGAAATTTTGTATCGATAGGGGAGAAGAAATATGCATGTCTCCTGAATTTAAAGATTACTTAAAAAGTAGTTTTAAGGTCGAACAATACTATAAAATGAACGATTATCAAAAAAATGATCTTTTATGGTATTCTTCCAAGAATGCCAAAATGAGAGAATTTCTATCAACTAATCAAGGCCATCGCCTTCGCTATAAAGAACATGATAAAAAGGCCTGTCAATTTATTGAAAACGTTTTTGAATTTTATAATAGAGTGCTTGCAAGAGGAACTCTTCTTCATAATGATAAACCTTTCACTAGTTATTTTAATGATGAAAAAAGGAAAAATCAAGCATTAATTCCCTATCATCAAATTTGGAAAGAGGATAATTTATGGGGAGAAAACCTAAAGAATAATTTATATAACTATAAAATATATTTTGCAAATTTATGTGAATTAGCAAGAAAAAGATCTGTTGGGGAAATTTATCGCTTGTTTGATATTGCTAATAAATACGATGAAAATCACATCATTGGTCTATCTGATTTTTTAGCTCTTCTTTATGCTATGGGTTATAAGAACAAGAAAAAACCTGAATCTATTTCTGAATTTGTGTCCTATTATGAATTCTTTTTAGAATATATAAAAAATTGTACAGCGATGTATAGAAAACTAGCTTATAAAACCAGTACATTTAACTTAACCAATAACGGAATCCTGGATGCTTATCTGCACCTTATCAGCAGTGAGGGGATTAAAAAGGCAAATGATGTATGGCGTACCTACTATGAAGCAATCAAAAATTTATTTGGCGGTGCTCTTTATTTCGAAGAATCGACTGACAGCCAATTTGTAGATTCCTTAAGAAGCCACCTTCGACGAACCCCCTCTCCTTTTTCTCTGCCCTTTTCTTCCCTTGATTCAGCC
>JAJTHR010000287.1 GCA_021298935.1 Parachlamydia sp.
GAAAAAATTTAACGTGGGGCAGACTAAAAAATAATACAGCCGACCCTTCGCATTTTTAAGAAGATTGTGCTTCGACTTGCCCCACGCATTTGGCACATGCCATAGCCGCACAAATCCACCGCGACACCCAAGCTATGGCAAGAGCCAAACCCATAATACACTTAAAACATGCAAGGAATACTTATAAATAGGTTTTGTCAAAAAATTCTTGTTAATTTCGTCAAGATTAAAATGACAATTGTGAAAGAAAGCTTTGGGGAATTTATTAGGAGAATCCGCACGGAGAAAGGATTGACTCTAACTCAACTGGGAGCTCAGTTAGATATTGACTCGGGTGCTTTAAGCAAAATTGAAAATGGTAAGAAACTATTGGATGATAACGCACTTCCCAAACTTGCTAAGATTTTTGAATTGAATTTTGAGGACCTGAAAGATGAATTTATAAGTGAAAGAATAGCGGAAGATATTTATAGAAATAAATGTTCTGACAAAGTTTTAATACTTGCTGAGGAAAAAGTGAAGTATATAAAAAATAGAAACACAAAGCAGTCCAACCTTAACTTTGACTCCCATTAATAGATACAATATGAGTTATACTATAACTAATAATCCAAAAACTAAAGTTAAAGAGCCACAATTAGACCTTTATGAAGATTTTAGAAAGGAAATTGTTAATAATCTAAATGGTTCATTAGTTAAGCGAAGCAAAAGTAAATTTTTGTACAACTTATTTCTTCAAGATGCCTCATCATTAACTAAAGATCTAATAAAGTCTTATAAGGATTCGTTTCAATTAATTTACTTAGATCCTCCATATAATACCAAGAGATCAAGGGGATCACGGAAACATTATAGTGACAACTCTGCCATATGGTCTGATCATATCCATAAAGTTGTTGATAATTCATACAAACTATTGAAGAAAGAGGGTTTTTTAGTTCTATCAATTAACCAAATGGAGCTCTTTAACCTAAAGACCATTTGTGATTCAGTGTTCGGGTCAGAGTGTTTTATCGGTCTCTTCCCTGTAAAAATTAGGCATAGCGAAAGGCAACTAATGATTAACGCTACTTACCATGATGTATTTGAATACCTATTATTCTACAGAAAACACAAGCAAACAAGATTCTTCACAGAACAAAAACATCCAAGAATTGAAAAATTCGATTATCGTATTGAGCTTCTAACTGAAAAACCAAAAAAAATAATCATTAACGGTAAAGAGGTTGAAGTATACTCTCCGGAGCAATACAAGATAATTCAAGACAAACCGAGTTTAAAACATTTAAGAAGATACATAATAGCTGGGAAGCTTGCTACTGCAAATTGGTCTGGAGAGTTTTTTGAAAGCCATTTGAGAAAATTAGGTGAAAACTTACTTATAAAAGTTCATGGGCTTGAAAAGGAAGGCTTGGGGTATAGGTGGTTTCATACACAAAATGAAAAGAGAAACAGCGGAGTCTATTTTCAATCTTCTTTGACAGCAGGAAGGCCCGTTCTTCCGACAAACGACTTGGATTTTACCGAGATAGTTCCTAATATTTATAAGGAAGGGGGATCTGGTACAGACTTTAAAGATTCTAAAAAGCCTGAACAGCTTTTAGAATATATTATTTCAATCACTACAAGGGAAAACGACTTAGTGGGAGATTTTTATGGAGGTAGCGGAACGACAATTGCCAAATGCATTAAAATGAATCGTAGTTGCTTCACAGGTGACAATGGAGTAGAATCAATTAAAATTATTTCAAAGCGTCTATCAAATCTTAAAGAAGGAAAAGACATTTGCGGTATTAAATATAACTTTCAACTCCAATCCAATATTTAATCATTTAGTAGATGATTCGTTATCTGATCGCAGCAAACAAAATACATAGCTTATCAAGACCCCAGACACCTGAGGTTCAGTATACGTCATTAGTAGATTTTACAGAAATACAATTGATTGGTAAGGGAGGACAAAACCCGATTAATTGTGGTTCTAGCATGTTCAAGGATACGCCTACCCTTGAGCCCAAACTATCCGAATTAATAAAACTTCATTTTGAACCGAGAAGTTATTTATTCAAAATTGAAAAAACAGATCAAGGTGTGGCGAAAACTGCTGCTTTGAATCTTATGGATTTTAAAAGTGATTTAGCTAAGCGTAAAATAATTCTCGATAGAATATTCGATCCGACTTCGAGAACCTTCAAGACTAACATCTATGGCGGCTATATCTTCATATTCATTTCAATATATTTTATGTTAAATCAGACACTGTTTAACAAGAGTTCTGACCCTCATGCTAAATCAGTTGCAGCGAAATATTTTACTAATGAAGCTGATCTTTTAACCAAGTTGGTTGATGCATTGTACAATGCGCCACAAATCGAAAATACAACGGCATTCTGTCACGGGAGATACTTTTTTGTCGACCCCAAACTTTGTGATTATAATGATTTCAAACCAGTACCATTAAAAATTATTGAACTTTTAAGAAACCATATTTAGATATGTCATACAATAAAATATTTTTTGGCCCTCCTGGTAGTGGGAAATCGCACAAAGCCCAGAATATATCCAATGGGAAAAAGACCTTCACTGTTACATTTCATCCAGAGTTTGATTATAATAATTTAAATCA
>JAJTHR010000114.1 GCA_021298935.1 Parachlamydia sp.
ATTTTTGGCGGCGAGATTTTATGTCCCAGTACATTGCGGAGATCGCAGCAAACTTGGATAAGTTTGCAAGATCGAGCAATGAGCTGGGACGCAAAAGATGCCGATGAAAAATTTAAAGACCTATCCGCGCGTGGTATATCTAATCGGATATTAATTAAAACCTTTTGGCACGAGAATTGCTTTTCTAAATTAAATTTCAAATTGATATAATTAAAGTAAAAGGAATTTAATATGAATGCACAATTAAATGATATTAAAAGTTTTCTAGAAAACTATAAGTTTTATTGTGAAATTATCCCGTCAACAGAAGAAATGCCTATCGATCAACTCGCTATCACTCTTGATCCCGACCGTGAAAATCGGCAACGACTGCTTGTCATTCGCTCCCAACCTCAGGATCTTGCCCAAAACGACACTCTCTTAGACCTTCAATTAAAAGAAAAAACTTACCTCGAAATGCATTTTATTTCCACCTTGCCCTTTATTGTTGAAAAAAACTGCTTCGACCAAACCGCCCGCCTGATTCTCTTATTAAATAAAGGAATGGAACTTCCGGGTTTTGAACTTAGCGAAGTGGATTCCCTCATTTTTTTCCGCCATTCCTTTCTCGTCCCTGAAGATGGCCTTGACGAAAGAATTCTCCTGTCGCTTGTCGGAATGGTCCAGATTGTGATGGATGCTTTTTATGAGCCGCTTGAAACGATCGCCACAGGGAAGGCTTCCCTTGAAGAGATTTATGAAGAAATTGCCCGATTATTTAAATAAGGATGGATTATGAACCCAATTCAACCCATTTCTTCGTCACCCTCGCCCTCCATTCATCAAACAGTGAGTCAACAAGCTGTTGCGGGCCAACTGCTTCCCCCTCGTCCGCAAAAAGGGCCGGAATTGACGCCGTCTTATCAAGCCACCCAACTTGCCTCCTATTTCAAGGAGAGGGCCCGTTTACTGAATCAAGCCCAAACCGGCAAAAATCAGCTTGATCCGGCCGCAGCCAAATTTCATGCAGAAGCCAAGAGTTTTCGATCTAAAGCAGCTTTCGCAGAAGGGTTGACTCAAGGGATGGAAATCAACGAGAAAGCCGAAAAGGCTTCCGGGATAGCCCAAAAATTAGGCGCCACTATCAATTCAGAGGCGCATCATGCCCATGGCTACGGAAATATGGTGGGAAAGGAAGTTTATGCAGGCTTAACTTTTATGGGTGCCAAGTGGGAGTTGCGAAACCTGAAGGCGGAACGTGAAGGAATCATTGAAATAATGGACCAGCTAACACCTGATCACGAGGCAAAAAATGCACTGACTACTCAAAAAATGCATCTGGACCAGCAGATCGCTAAGCAGGAGGAAGTGGCTGACAAAACCTGGATTTCCCTTCTGGGCACTCATATCGAAAATAGTATCTCCGCGATTTTAATCATCCTTAGCCATTCGACAGATGCGGCAGCCAAAACCGCGGCCGTTTCTGGAGGCGCAGCTATGGCGGGAGTGGGTATGATTACAAGCGGAGTAGGACTCATTAGTAAAGTCAAAGAGCATCGCAGCCTTAAAGATGACCTGGTGAAATTGGAAAGGATTCCAGAGAGCCACCCCAATCCAAAAGTAGCAAATGCGATTGGCGCCATTAAAACAGCGGCCATCGATCGGACTGCCCATTTTCAGGCTAGAGAAATTCGTTTAGGGATATTTAATAACGCTTTTTCAGCTTGTCAAAGCGCTATAGCAATGAGTGTATCGATCACCGCTGCTGTCGGAGCCTCTATTGGATCCATGGGTATTGCCCTTCCCATCATTTCCGGTGTCGGGCTTGCCGTTTGGGGAGGAGTGACAGTTTACCAGCACCGCCATACTGTGGCGAGAGGACTGAAAGGAATGCTGGATAGTAACAGGAACCCCCTTTCGCTTGAAAGGAATTTAAGATTTCGTCAATGGCGCCGCTCTTCAGAACTAAAAGGAATATTTAAAAATTTAGAGAAGCTTTCGGCAGCCTATGTTAGAGCCAACCCGGGTGAAAAGAAAACTTTGAACAGTGAGATTAAACAGCTTTCCTCACGCGCCGTCGAGCTGAAAGGCGAACTGCAAGATATTCGCTATAAAAGGGCCGCCCAATCACTGAAAGACCGCACAGGCAGCCTGGCGCATGCGACTAAGCATCGCAAGGGGGCCATCAGCAATGCTTTAGAAAAAATTGATAAGGAACTCGCTTCGTACAACAAAGCTTTGGACGAAATCAACCAAACCCCTTTGGATACTTATAAAAAAGTGCATGCCAAGGGCTTGGAAAAGGCTGAGAAAAAAATGGAGCAGTTCGATGCTGAACTTGCCAAACTGCAAACTCCTACTCTCAAGCTCAAAGAACAAATGCAGAATCTTGTGGAAAAGCAACTTGGAGCGAAAAAAGATGCTTACAACCAAATTCCTGCCTCCGATACAACGAAAATGCAAGCGGCTCAAACCGAAATCACTCAGCTCAACGCTTACCTGGCCGATATTGATAGCCGCATTCAGGTGGAAATGGATCGCCTGGCTCAAATGAAAGACAACTTGCAAAAAGAAATCGACCGCATGAAAAACCCGACCAATCAAGATATTCAAAACTTTAATTACTCCCTGACAGTCGAAAAAGCTCAATTGGAAATCGAAAAACAACTCCTTTTATCAAGGAGCCCAGCAAGTGCACAGGCCGGCCAAACGTCTGCAGAAGAACTTTCTATAGCCATTGAACAATTAAGCGATGACGAAATCAATGATTTTGTTCCCCATCTACAAACCCTCTTTCCCGGCTTAGGAATCAAGGATTTAGATAGCAGCCAGAATCGAAAGCTTTATATTAAAACACAATTGAACCAGGCGATTGCTAAAAACACACTTTTTTAAAATTAAACCTTTACAGGTTTTTTCCAAATTGCAGGTTTTCAGGCAGTTAAATGGGCAGGCTATTTTTTCTAATAATATTGCTTGCCCCTTAAGACTTCTCATGCTAGATTCTTTGCTAAACGCCTCCAGACCTTATTGTGGAAACGTTGTTCATAACTTTTTTTAGGACATCAGTAAACTATGCTAGCTTGCGACACCAAAGATGCTTGGGCTCACTTCCTTCAATTTGTCAAAACAAAGTGTTCGCCGACTGCTTTCGGCAATTGGCTCGCCCCCATTCAGGTTGTTGAAGCAAAAGAGGATGAAGTCACTCTTGAAATCCCCAATATCTTTGTCCAGGAGTACCTCCTTTCAAATTACAAAAAAGATTTATGCGCCTTTCTACCGGTAAATGCAGAGGGAAATCCGGCCATTCAATTTGTTTTGGCTCCTCCGCCTAAAAAAACGACGCCTTCCTTTACAGCCCCTGCCCAGCGCACAATCGAATCGGACGGCCATGAAGTCAAACTGAATAATAATTACCGTTTTGAAAATTTTATCGAGGGGCCGACCAATCAATTTGTCAAATCGGCGGCGATGGGTGTCGCCCACCGGCCGGGAAATTGTTATAATCCTTTATTTATACATGGCGGTGTGGGCCTGGGTAAAACGCATATTTTGCACAGCATCGGGCATCATATTCGTGAGAATAACAAAAAGCTTAAAATTCAATGTATCACAACCGAAGCCTTTATCAATGATTTAGTCGATGCCCTTAGAAGCAAATCAGTTGATAAAATGAAACGTTTTTACCGCTCGGAAATTGACGTCCTGCTTGTGGATGATATCCAATTTTTGCAAAACCGTCTGAATTTTGAAGAGGAATTGTCTTATACCTTCGAGGCATTAAAGAACAAAGGGGCACAAATTGTCATCACAAGCGACAAGCCCCCCTCCCTCCTCAAGCTTTCCGAAAGAACCATCGGCAAAATGGAAGGGGGTCTTGTGGCCCACATGGGAGTGCCCGAATTAGAGACTCGTGTAGCCATTTTGCAATATAAAGCGGAACAAAAAGGGTTGCATATTCCCCACAAAGTCGCTTTTTTTATTGCCGAACATATCCATAATAACGTGCGTCAGCTGGAAGGAGCCATCAACAGGCTCAGCGCCCATTGCCGCCTGCTGGATCTCAATATCACAGAAGAGCTCGTCTCAAAAGCGTTGCGTGAAATGCTGCAGCATGCACCGCGAGAAAGAATATCGGTCGAACAAATTTTAAAGAGCGTGGCTGCTGTTTTCCAGGTCCGAGTCAGCGACCTAAGAGGTTCAACGCGCACAAAAGACATCGCCCTTCCCCGCCAGGTTGCCATGTATTTGGCAAAAGAGATGATCAATGAGTCGCTGATCATGCTTGGCGCCTCGTTTGGCAAAACCCATTCAACCATTTTGCATGCCTGCAAAAATATCGAGAAAAAAGTTGCAAGCGACGAAACGCTGCGTCGACAAATCGGCATGGTGCGCCGCAATATTGAAGCCTGATGCGCGAGCACCTTAAAAGCCGAATCAAAAGAGCAGGTCTTCCACCCGGCACCCTCCTCCCAAACAATGGAAAAGGGGAAGGATTTAAAATATCGATAGTCGAGTATTCCCCGACGCTTCTCATTGAAAAAGAGGATGTGACGGTCAAGGAATGCATTGAATACATTGAAAAGCCCACCATGACCTGGATTCAAATTTATGGTGTCAATGATCCGGCCATGATTGCCTCCATTGGAAGCCGTTTTAATTTGCATGCCCTTGTGATGGAAGATGTGTTAAGCACGTTTCAGCGTCCAAAACTGGACATTTATGATGAGCAAGTTTTTATCGTCGTCCGCTCGCTCGAATACGAAAAGCAAAAAAAAGAGCTGAAAGATGAGCAGGTAAGCATCATTTATGGGTCGAACTTTTTGATTTGCTTTTTAGAGCAGGATAAGGACATCTTTGCGCCGATCAAGGAGCGATTGAAGCAGCCCGGCAACCGTTTGTGCAAGCAGGGGCCCGATTACCTTGCCTATAGCATGCTTGACATGATTGTAGACAATTATTTTGTTGTTTTGGAAAAAGTGGACGTCAATCTCGATCGTTTGGAAGAAGAGCTTGTACGCTCGCCCAAGTCTGACACCCTGATGCAAATCCAAAACCTGAAAAGGGAGATGGTTTTCTTACGCAAAGCCATTTGGCCCATGCGCGATGTCGTTAACCGCTTTCAACGCCTGGATCCTCCCCAGGTCTCCAACTTTACGCAACTCTTTTTACGTGACGTTTACGATCATACCATTCAGGCGATTGACATTGTGGAGGGATTTAGGGACGTGGCAAGCGGCATGCTTGACATCTACCTATCGAATATTAATATCCGCACCAATGACATCATGAAGGTGTTGACGGTTGTGTCGACAATATTTGTTCCCTTAACATTCATTACAAGTTTATATGGCATGAATTTCGAACACATGCCTGAGCTTCATAGCAAATGGGGCTATCCTTTGGTTTTGGGTATGATGTTTGGCGTGGCAAGCGTGATGCTTTATTTCTTTCATCGCAAAAAATGGCTTTAATTTTTAGGAATAACAATCTTCAATATTCATCTATATCCTATTTTTTTATGCCATTTATAGAGCTCTTGGCCAATCAGAACCGGATTGTCTTCAGGCAAAAAATGAAAGCCTGGACCGATGTCCACTGTTGTCAAATTGTTTATGTTATTTTTTGCCCACTCTACCATTTCAGGAGGTGTATTGCAGCCAGGCGTCGCATGAAATAAAATTTTTGGCGTTTGGCAAGACTGAAGGATGGGGCTATAGTCATTGACGATTTCAAAGACATCCAGGGGCTGCCCGTCAATGGGAAATTGTGTAGGGAACATCCACATAGGTTTTCTGGATTCCGGATCAAGAAAGGGTGTTTGATAAGCCTTCCATTCCGCATCACTTAAATGCCGGCCTAACACATTTTTTTGCATAGTGCTCAAAAAAGGATTGGAGCTTTTGATCAAGGCAGGCCCTTTCTCAGGATCGCGTAATGTGGTAAAGAAATCTTGAGCTTCAATGGGATAAAAATTTTCCATATGGGGAATAGGGCGAAAAAAGCTGCCCCCTTCCAGTATTGCAAAGCCTTTAATATTTTCCAGATGATTTAATCCATAATAGAAGCCAAGCGCGTTTCCCCAATCATGCATCACAAGAGTAATGTTTTTCAGGTTCAATTGTTCAATAAATTGGTTGACGTATTTGGCATGCGTGACGAAGCGGTAGTCAATGTCCGGATGATCGGATCGACCAAAACCAATTAAATCTAATGCAATGCACCGGCTGTCCATAAAGGGAATAATATTTCGCCACAAATACGATGATGTGGGATTGCCATGAAGAAATAGAATTGGATCAGTGGCAAGAGCGGTATCGATATAGTGTAGCTTGTGTCCAAAAATAGTGATGAATTCAGACATACTTGCTGCCTTCTTTAATACTTAGGGGGCTTAACTGCAGCCGGTGCGATTCAATAAATTCCCTGACTGCCTTAGGGTCTGTTTTTGAAAACTCCCTCAGGGCCCAGCCGATCGCTTTCCGAATAAAAAAATCGCGCTCATGCATCAACTTCGCACAATAAGCAAAGAGTCTTTTGGAATCTGTTTGCTTTTTCCATCGCAATTGAAATAGAAGTGCCGCGCGTCGAATCCATAAATCATCATCTTGCACCCATTGATCCATGACGTCAACAAGCATTGGTTGTTGAGCCACTAACGGACCGACCAGATTTGGAGCGATAGCGTCTACAGTATCCCACCATGATTTTTTTCGAATCATCTCTGCATAGTGCTCCAGAATTTGAGGAGAAGCTTTTTTGCGAAAAGATTCTGCGGCATCAAGGGCTGCATATTGAAATTCACGCTGCTCCTTCATCCATAAATCTTCAAGCAGCTGCCTGAGCTGAGTTTCATTTCCTATGGGGTGGGATTTAAACAGCGGTTTTTGCAACGCTTTTCTAAGGGGAGTGGGAAGGCCATAAAAAGGAAAAAGATTGCGCATGTAGGCGCTTTTCCTTTCCGCCTGGACCTCATCAGCTCCTGAAATAAAAGCTTGCTCAAGTTCATGCACAAGCCTCATTATTGATCCTCCCAGGCTGGCTGCTTCGCAAGGACATCCTTGGCAATTTCTTCGGCTGCTCCCCTGTCCAACCCTTGCGAATGGACCAGGTAATCGGACATGCCATTCAAAATGTCTTGATAGGGCTTTAATCTCCCATTTTCATCTGTGCAAAACGCACAATACTGTTCATTTGAGCCATTTTCCAAGGCCATGCCGCATGACCAACAAGAGGGACAAGTCATCATTGACTCCATTTTTTTAAAAATTGATTAAGTAAGTCTTTGCCGCAGCGGGCAACCACTGATGCACCCGGTGCAAAAAGGTCCCGGTGCATTAAATAATAATGAATGAGTCCAAGCCAGCTATTCAGCAAAAAATGAAGCGGGTAAGATCTATCCTTCATTGTTTTTTCCAAATAAGGTGAACCCAGTGATTAGGGATAAAATGGGGAGAACTCGGTTCCTTGTCTTCAATAAAACCCCATTTACAATAGGCCTTCAATGCTGCCGTATTTGTCGGACGTGTTGAAGCCAGTATTTTTTCTGCTTTAATACCGGTTTTTGGGATGGCCTCCATTAAAAGAGTAGCTATTCCACCTCTTCTGGCAGATGGATCAATTGCCAATGCGAATAATTTGTAGTGGTTGTCTGGAAGTGAACCGCCCCCCATTAGTGTCAAAAAGCCGATTGTTTTGCTTGATTGTTCAATTGTCACTAAATAATAATGGACATTTGCCAGAAAAGAGCGGTGTTCACTCATATTGAACATTTTACTTATCCGTTTTTCCATCAGTTCATCTATTTCGACTAAAGGCATTCCTTTAAAAATAGCCAGCCCCTGATCTTCCTCCATGGCTTGAGGATAGGCGGAGAGGAAATCCATTTCAACCTGCTTAAAACAATCGACTCCCAGGCGTGCAAGCCGGCTCATATGCTCTGCACACCCCTGAGAAAGAGCAGGATATTTAAACCAATTCACTGTCATTCCATTGACAACATACATTCCCATTTCTATCGACTGCATAAATTTAGCGGTAATGGATTCTAATTCTTCTTCAATAAAATGACAGTAATCAGCCATTTCACGAAACTGAGGTGTGATATCAAGCTGCGGAACGTCATCAAGAATTGCTTTGAGTTTTTTAATATCATTTATTTTTTGTTGAAGATGGGCGGACCAAAGATTTCTTTTTAATTGGTAATGATCCGCCCGGCGTCCTGGCAATAAGGCTTTTTCAATGACGCCCATACTCAAAAGCCTTCTTAATTCTGTACTGGCCGTACTTTTGCTTATACTTAATTTTTCAACAGCCTCTTTCATGGTGAGCGGTTGAGTGGAGGCCATAAAGAGCCCAAACAGGCGGCCATACGTTTTGCTTAAACCCACCTCTTCAAAATAAACCCCAAATTTTTCCATCACTTCGTTCATTATGACCTTGTATTGTTTGTTCGGTAAAAACCGAACAAACTAGCAATAACAAACAAAAAAGTCGAGTTAATTTATATATTTTGTGACGCTTAAGGCGTAGATGTTGCTTGGATAGCCGGCAGCTATTGCTTCGCCACACCGTTGCAAAGTGGCACCCGACACGACACAATCATCAATCAACAAAACCATCTTATCTTCTAACCGGACTGTTTTTTTTAAAGTAAAAGGCTGCCCTAATTGTTTCCTTTGGTCGAGGGTCTGGCCTGACTGCCGAAAAGTTCCCCCTTTTTTCTTTAATCCATCGATGAGAGGAACGTGTAAATATTTACCAAGTTCTTTGGCAAGCAGCCGGCTACTCGTTGCTTTGTTGAAAAATGATGGAACGGGAATGATGACATCCGGGACCGGCCAATTGAGGTGTAAGAATTGAGCATACAAATAAGCCCCCAATCCTTTGGCCAAATAGGGGTGCCCCCTTTTAAGCATAGCCAAGAGAGTGGAAGCTGGCCCCCCTTCTTCAAAAACGGCCCCTTGCCTTAAAAAAAAGGAAGGACTCTGCCGGCAGTGCCGGCAACCATAGGGTGTCATATTGTCTGAATGAAAGCATTTTTTGCAGCGCCCTTCAATTTCAAGCATTTCGAGCTGAGAGGCGCATAAGGTGCATAAATATGGTGCTGAAGGAGGCAGGCTTTCCTGGCAATGCAGACAACTAGCAGGAAAGCAGAAATGGAGGCAGGCGTCAATGAAAGCGCTTAAGCCCCAAAATTCCATCCATGCCTGCGCTTTTTATATAATGCCGGATCAATACTGGGTGGGTCGAATTTTTGACCGGTCAATTTGGCCAATTCAGCTGTCAAGTGGCCGGAAAGGGCCGGGTAGGAAGCCGGGAAGGTGCGTTTGACCCACAGGTCCATTTTCCAGGCAATGTGCTCGAGATCTTTGGTATAAAATTCAGCCGTTTTCATCCTTTCCTCTTCGGTGAACTTACCGACATCCAAATGAAAAGGGACATCTCCGACAAAACCGGTGTTATGCATGACCCCATGGTCCCGGTCATACACCCCCTTCCGATATTCTTTCATGTACATATGCAGGATTTGAGAGAGCGATTCTTTGGCTGCCTCCTCTTGCCCGGCAGCCAGCAAACGGGTCATGCGCGTACGCAGCGTCTCCCCTTTTTTTTGCAGCAAAAATACGACGCTGTCCAGGTCGATCAGGTGCTCGAGGCCTAATTTATCCACGACGGTGACGGTATGAAAAAGGCCAACAGTTGGGACAAGGTGCAGGTAGATGAGCTCAGAATCCTGTTTGTTTACCCGGTAAGCTAAGTCATAACCTTCAAAGACACTGATCAGCTTATTTCGTTTTCTTTCGATAGCTGCTTCTTTGTAATCCTTAAAGGGAGGAATGGAGGGCAGCATATTAACAAGCAGGCTTGGCTTCAGGTGTTTAAATTTAAAAAATTTTAATACGACTTCCCCATCCTGGCTGGCAAAAGCGTAGCACTGGGCCCCTTTGCCAATGTAATGAAATTTTTGAGATGTTAGCTGATTGAGCTCATTGTTTTCTTTGGCGGAAAGGAGAGGGGGTGTCCAGGGAGCCTCAAAATCGAGCTGGTAGGTCATATTGGAGAGCCGAAAATCATCTGTCAAGGCATAATAAAGACGTGCGGCGCCAAAAAGAAGAGCGCAGGCAACAAGGCTAAGTAACCATTTTCGCTGTTTAAACATCATTAAAATCCAAAATTTTCCATCCATTTTGGCAGTAAAATTTATTTAATGGAATTCTTTTCTCCCTTTGTGATGCTTGTTGAGGGTAAATTCAGGCTTTTTTAAAGTGCCTTTGACATTGAATGTAAAAAGCTCGGCAATTTTGAAGATTAAATTATATTGCTTAATTTTAATTTGCAACGACAGGTTACCATCCAGGTCTATCCAGGAAGGGGTCAGGCCCTTAGCTAAGTAAAATTTTGATCCTCTACCCCCGCTATACACATCTTTCAGGCGTGTCAGAATCAACCGCCCCCCCTCCAGGTTATAATCGATCATGCCGGTGACCGGATTGAGCACCTGCGGATCCAAACCCAGCCGCAATATGATTTCCGAAGGAATTGCAAAAAGAGGATGGGCCGGGACTTTACGCACGGCATTATAAAACTGCACATGCCCGTTTCCTTTCCATGTCAGCGGTTCTGCAAGAATCCCATTCAATCCTGCCAATTCAAATTTCTTAAAGATAAGAAATTGATATTTGTCAAAAAGAGGCTCATGGGTTTCGCTCTTTAGTCTGGAAGGTTTAAACTCTCTCATAGTCAACCGGGGAACCTGATAGTGCCATTCGCCTTGATCACCTTTAAAACATTCAAAAAGAGGGCATTCAATCAAGCCTGCGGGGTCATGCATCGAAAAATTTGTGAATGTCAATTTGCCGGGTTCGATTTCCACACCGCTTTCCAACCTGTCATAACAGACATTTTTTAATACTCCCTTTTGAGAGGAAACCCGGCCGGACAGGAAACAAAGAGGCGCGCTTTCATTAAGAATCCAGATCTTCCCCTTAAACTGAAGCATTCCTTTCCAATGTAACTTTTGCAGGAACGCTGGAAGAAAAGGGTATGATTTGGTCAAATCAACTTGTATGGACCCTTCCAAACCCATCCCATTGGGGATAAGAGGCCTTCTTTGCCTCTCAAGATTAAAATCAAAGCCTCCAAAATGCCCCCTGGCATGATCAATTTCCAACCGATCTGCATTTTTATGCCATTGAAAGAAAAGGGGCGGGTGATGAATTGAGGTGGTGATTAGGGATTCCCCCTTATCCAGCAAAGAGCCGCACCCCTTGCACTCTATGTAAAAAGGGGTCGGGTGTGTCCCTTCCGCCTGGAAGCTAAGCGTGGAATAATCCCAACCCGCATTGATGTTTTTTAGTGGCGTATAAAAATTTTTATAGCAAAAAGCCCCCTCATCTAAATGCAAAGCTATTTTATCCCGTCCGATACTGGCATGTACATAAGCCCTGCCTTCTTTTTTGAATAAACCGTAGGCCAAATCACTTGCCTGTCCCTTCACTTCACCTGATAATTTCCAATCATTTGTAAAGAGGTCTTCAAGCTTCAACCAACCGATTCCCTCATAACTGCCGGCTGGGAGCTGCCATGCCGAAAAGGAGGGAAAGCGTAATGAATCCTTAATTGCATTAAAATCAAGCTTGCAAAGGTCTATGGAACAGTGCACAGCCTGGCTTGCAGGATCATAGGATCCATGCATGCCGATAGAAAAAGCCTCCTGAAGGGATAGACCAAACGCATGAATTTTCAATGTATTATCTAAACTCTCCCAATCCGCAAAAACCTGCATGGTGTCTAAACGCCCATCATGAATGCTCCAACGCCCCCCTTTCTTCCCTGCAGTCATTTGAACGTTTTCAAATTTGGTTGAAGCGATTTCAAATGGACCGCCCATGATTTCGAATAAAAAACTGCGGTCAAGGGGATCTAATTCCCCTTTTATCATAAAAGATCCCATGGGACCGAGATGCCTTTGCAGGGCTGGCGGTAAAAACGTTATCTG
>JAJTHR010000037.1 GCA_021298935.1 Parachlamydia sp.
ATCACGTTGGTGATGTGCTATTTCGGCAATCTGCGCTCTTCCGTCATCAAGGGAATGACATGGGTGGGGGGATGCGCCCTGCTGCTCGTCGCCCTGATTTTTTTAGGGATCATCCCTCATGAATCGCTCCGGCCGACCGCCACTCTTTTTTTGAAAAACTACCAGTTCGATCGGTTGAATCCTGCTACGCACCATCAAAAAGCGGCGGCCATTGCAATTGCCTTGGGCGGCTTCTCAGGAAGCGGCTGGCGCAAAAGCGAGTTCAGCGGAAGAGGATGGCTGCCGGCTCCCTATACTGATTCTGTCTTCCCGGCCTTCGGCGAAGAATTTGGTTTGCTTGGCCTTTCTTTACTCATGGTTCTTTATTATGCGTTGATTTATTTTAGTTTTCAAGTGACCGCTGTTGCCAAAGACTCTTTCGGACGCCTCCTTTCTGCAGGCATTACCGTCTATCTGGCAATGCATATCCTTGTGAACATCGGAATGATGTGCGGCTTTTTGCCGATCACCGGGGTGCCCCTTGTGCTTGTCACTTATGGAGGATCTTCTATTTTAGTGACAATGATGGCTTTAGGATTACTACAAAGTGTGTACTCTCGGAGGTTCATGTTCTGATGAGCGATTACGAATTCATTTTTTCCGATGGCATCTGGTTGGGTGAAGGGAAGATTACATTCAGCTCTTCCCCGGAATTCATTAAATTCTATACCCGTTGGCAGATCGTCAAGGAAGAATCCGATCAAATACATGCTGTTCAAGTTGTTGAAATGCAAGGGATACAGGAGCAAATCATCAATAAATTCATTTTTTATGATATTAAGCCTAAAAAATTTTCATTGGTTTTGGAAAATCAAATTGTTGGTAAAATCAGTGGGACGGGCCTACGAACCGATGGATCGACCGTGGCATGGGAATTTAGGGGTCAATCGACCTTGGAAGGATTTGAAAATTATGAAAGGCAGGAAAACGGGGACTATTTCCTGCATGCCGAATATGGATCGCCCGATCAATTCCGTACCATTGTCGAAGGGCTTGTATGGCGCAAAGAAGCAAAAAGCTTATAATAATCCCTTACCTATGCTATAATTGCCCTTTTTTAGGGGATTGAGAGATGAGAGAGGGGAGCCTCCTTGGGGGCGTTTTATTGGTCGCCGGATGCTGCATTGGAGCCGGAATGCTCGGCCTACCTGTCCTTAGCGCAAAAGCGGGCTTTGCGCCCAGCCTCGCGATGTTTTTTCTTTGCTGGCTTTTCATGCTGGCGACCGGACTTTTGCTACTTGAAGCCAATTTATGGTTTAAAGAAGGGGCGAGCCTGCTGACAATCGCAGATAGGACTCTTGGCAGGCCGGGAAGGAGCATTGCCTGGGTCGTCTACCTTTTTTTATTTTACTCTTTGCTCGTTGCCTATATTGCAGCAAGCGGCTCCCTCATTGCCCCGTTTTTCAATGCCGGTTTAGGGCTTGATCTTTCACAAGGAACGGGAGCCGTGCTTTTTTCCCTTTTTTCCGGCCTGCTGATTTTTTTAGGAATCGGGGCTGTCGACTGGTTCAACCGTTTCCTGATGCTCGCTTTGATTGCCTCCTATCTCTGCCTGATTGCGATGGGATTGCCCTACGTCCAGCTGGATCTTGTGAAACGGAGCAACTGGGAGGCCTCCTTTTTGGTTGTCCCTGTCGCTATCATTTCCTTTGGCTACCATAACCTGATCCCCAGCCTGACCGCCTATTTTAAAGGGCATGCCGCTTCATTGAAAAAAGTCATTTTTTTTGGCAGCGCCATTCCCCTTGTCGTCTATGTATTATGGGAATGGGTGATCTTAGGGCTGACCCCTTTGATTGAATTTCATGAAGCCTTGGATCAGGGAGAGATCGCCACTCAGGCGTTGAAAGATGCCGTAGGTTCAGCCTGGATTGGTGATGTGGCGCAAATTTTTGCTTTTTTTGCCATCCTCACTTCCTTTTTAAGCGTGGCGATCAGTTTTGTCGATTTTTTGGCCGACGGGCTGTCCATTCCGAAGAAAGGGAGCGGAAAAGCGATTTTAGCTTTTTTGACACTCGGGCCTCCGTTAATGTTTGCCCTTTATGACCCGACAGTCTTTCTTAGCGCCCTGAACTATGCAGGAGGATATGGGACGGTTGTTCTGTTCGGCATCCTGCCGGCTTTAATGGTTTGGCAAGGGCGCTACAGGATGGGACTGAAAGGACCCCTTCTCTTGCCCGGAGGAAAGTTTACGCTGCTCGCCATCTTGCTTGTCTCAGCGGGAGTGATGGTTTTGCAATTTACAACAGGATAATCAAATGAATGAAAAAAAACGGATATTAACCGGTGATCGTCCCACAGGGCTTTTGCATCTCGGGCATTATGTCGGATCGCTTAAAAACCGGATCCATCTGCAAGACACCTATGAATGCTCAATCATCATTGCCGATTTACATACGCTCACAACAAAGCCTGCCAAAGAGGACATTCACTCGCTCAGGGAAAATATCCGCCTGATGGTCCTCGACCACCTTGCGTGCGGCATCGACCCTAAGAAAGCGACCTTTTATCTGCAATCCGCGGTCCCGGCGGTTTATGAGATGAATCTGATTTTCGAAATGCTGATTTCCCTCAACCGTTTGACAGGACTTCCAAGCATCAAGGAAATGGCGCGCAATGCCCATTTGGATAACGACAGCATCCCCTTCGGCCTGATCGGCTATCCCGTTTTGCAAACAGCAGACATTCTGATGCCGAAAGCCCATCTGGTACCAGTGGGGAAAGATAATGAGGCCCATATAGAATTAGCAAGAGATATTGCAAGGCGCTTCAACCTGTATTACGGCGAAGTTTTTCCGCTGCCTGAAGTATTGCTAAGTGATGTGCCGTCCTTAATTGGAATCGACGGAAAAGGAAAAATGAGCAAGTCGGCAAATAATGCGATCTACTTATCAGACGATGCCAAAACGGTCGAAAAGAAAGTGAAGGGGATGTTTACAGACCCCAATCGGCTGCGTGCCGATACTCCGGGTACTGTGGAGGGAAACCCTGTCTTTATCTATCACGATGTTTTCAATCCGAATAAAGATGAAGTGGAGGACCTGAAGCTTCGCTACCGGGAAGGACGTGTGGGTGATGTGGAAGTGAAAGAAAAGCTGACAATCGCTATCAATGCCTTTTTAGAACCCATTCGGGAAAAGCGTCAGGCTTATGAGGAGGACAAAGGGCTGATCGAGGAAATCATTTATGAAGGAACGTTAAAAATGAATGAAATTTCCGCCAACACAGTCAAGGACATGCGCAGCGCCATGGGATTGTCAGGGGCATGGAATAAAATTTCGCGCATCGCCCGCGAGCGTCAAAAATCGGTCTCCCTTCCCGCATGACATTTCAACTGCATACCGAATTTCAGCCGACCGGCGACCAGCCGGATGCCATTGATAAGCTGGCAGCCGGCATTATGCGCGGAAGGCGTGCCCAGGTGCTGCTTGGGATTACCGGATCGGGCAAAACCTTTACCATGGCCAATGTCATCGCCAAGGTGCAGCGCCCAACCCTGATTCTGGCGCATAATAAGACGCTTGCCGCGCAGCTTTACCAGGAATTCAAAACTTTCTTTCCGCACAATGCCGTTGAGTACTTTGTCTCTTATTACGATTATTACCAGCCTGAAGCTTATGTCCCAAGGACTGATACGTATATTGAAAAGGACATGGCTATCAATGACAAGATTGACAAAATGCGTTTGAGCGCTACCCGTTCGCTATTAGAGCGCTCCGATGTCATTATTGTCTCATCGGTCTCCTGTATTTATGGCTTAGGCTCTCCGGAATATTACCGGGGAATGAACCTGACCATTGCGCAAGGGGAGGAGAGAAGGCGCGATGATATTTTGCTCCATCTTGTGGAAATGCAGTACAAACGCAATGACTATGAATTTGTGCGGGCGACATTCAGGGTGAGGGGCGATGTGCTAGATATCTATCCCGCCTATGAAGAGGACTTAGCCATTCGCATTGAAATGTTTGGGGATGAAATCGAGCAGATCAGTGAAATCGATCCCCTGACGGGGAAGGTGAGAAGACGCCTTCCTTCCATTACCATTTACCCCAGCTCTCACCACGTGACACCGGAAGAAGTGCGCTGGAAAGCCATGCAAACGATTCGGGCAGAGCTGGAGGAGAGAAAAAAGTTTTACGAGACGGAAGGCAAGCTTTTGGAGTTGGAAAGAATCCAGCAGCGCACATTTTACGACCTTGAAATGCTGAAAGAAGTCGGAACCTGCAAAGGCATTGAAAACTATTCACGTCATTTCAGCATGCGTGAGCCTGGAGATCCGCCTCCTTGCCTGATCGATTATTTCCCCTCCGACTTTCTGCTTGTGATTGATGAATCCCATCAGACGCTGCCGCAGCTGCACGCCATGTTCAATGGCGACAGGGCCCGCAAACAGACGCTTGTGGAGTTTGGGTTCCGCCTCCCTTCTGCTTTTGACAACCGTCCCTTAAAATTTGAGGAGGTCTTTCAGCGAATCCACCAGGTGGTCTACGTTTCTGCCACTCCTGCTGCCTTTGAGGTGCAGGATGCGGAAGGGGAAGTTGTCGAGCAGGTGATCCGCCCCACGGGTCTTCTCGATCCTGTCATTGAAGTACGTCCAGCTTCCGGCCAAGTGGATGATTGCCTGGCTGAAATCCGCTCTCATGTGGACAAGGGGGGGCGCGTGTTGGTCACGACATTGACGAAAAAGCTGTCTGAAGAACTGTCAAATTATTTGATTGAGCTGGATGTCAAAGCCAAGTATTTGCATTCCGATATCGATACGATTGAAAGAGTGCAGATCATTCGAGATTTACGCACGGGAGAATTTGACGTCCTTGTGGGAATTAACTTGCTGAGGGAAGGGTTAGATATTCCGGAAGTGTCTCTTGTGGCTATTTTAGATGCCGACAAGGAAGGGTTCTTGCGCAGCGAAACCTCTCTTATCCAGACGTGCGGCCGGGCAGCCCGCAATGTCGAAGGGCGCGTCATCATGTATGCCGATAAAATTACCAAATCCATAAAAAGCACCTTGGATATTACGGAAAAAAGAAGGGCGCATCAGGAAGAGTATAATCGGCAGCACGGAATTATACCGCGGTCTGTTAAGCGGGACATTTCTGTGCTTGTTGAAGCCGAAGAGGACCAAATCACTTACCCGGAGACCTATGCAGATCAAATATTGAAGGCTGCGGAAGAGACGCATCATTACTTAAGCTTGGATGAAATTCGGCAAAAAATTAAAGAATGCGAAAAAGAGATGAAGCAGGCGGCTAAAGAATACCGTTTTGAAGACGCCGCCTCACTTAGGGATCAGATGCGCCATTATCAGCAGCTCGAATTAAATTTTGGTTAGAAGACCGCCTTTTATTTTAATAATGGTGAATAACATTACCTATTTCTATAGTTTTTTCCTCTTTCTTTTGTATGGGGACCCGAATATTGGACTCAATAGCTTTTGCAAGATCGATTATTTTCTTCTGTATTTCCAAAGCTTTATTATCCTTAGGTAAATATTTACTTACCTTCAATAATGCATCTCGTGCATCAGCATGAAGACTAGTTCTGAAAGCATCACTTGCTGGCCTATATACAGTTGCTGTTGTTAGCTTTGTTTGAGCCGCATAAAAATTAAAAATTTTTTCAGCTGTGTCTGTTGAAATAGTTGGTTTATAAATAAAACTTTTTACCCAGCGGACAATCATCCATTGTTTAGTATCAGATTGTTGTGTTTTTGGAAAAAACAGATGACCCTTTTCAATAAAAACAATTTCTTCATGATTAAATGAACCTACTTTTTTTAATTGATCAGAAGCAAGATTAATTGCTTTTTCTTTATATTGTGGGATTTGAGGATTCATGTTAACCATATTGCCCTCCATTTTTAATATTAAATATTATTATATCAAATAAATTATATAATTAAAAAGTCAGGAATAATAATAATCAATTTCTTCATTTTTCTTAGGGCCTATGACACGCCAATTAAGGCGCAGGGAAACTGCATCAAGGAGGAATTGCCCGAAATAGGTATCTCCACCGCAGAGATGGGAATCGACTGAGCTTAGGAGATCTTTGGCTGCCGGAGCCAAATGGAAAAGGAAGACAGGGTGGTCAGGCCCGCGCCTTAAATGCTCGAGCGAAATGACTTTGGCTGTCCGATCAAGGGTCCATCTAAAGATATTGCTGAAATTAACTTGATTTCCATGGGCATCTGTCCAGATCCCTTTCTCATTAAAAATGAGGGACTGATTGTCCCGGCTGACGATCACTTCCCCTTTGCCATTGCCCTTCCATCCGCTTTCTTCGCGCGCGTTGGAGCGTGCGTGGAAAGTGAGTTGCTTCGTCCGCCCCAGCCGCTCCCAAAAATGAAGCAAAATTTGGGTTTTGCTTTCGGGGTCTGTATTTGAAAGGGCTAAGTCCTCTTTAAACACATAGTAATTCTTTTTTTCATGGGCAGGCAAGAGGGTGTAGGCTTTTTTTAAAAGAGATTGCAATTCATCCATTAAAGGATGGCCAGGATTGAATTGATAGAGACGCGTTTTGCCCTCATAGCTGCTCAATAAGATTCCTCCCTTTTCGAGTCTGTTGAGAGCTTTTTGCAGGGGGGTTAGGGGAGACTTCAAAGTTTTATGCAGCTGAGTTCCGTATCCTTTGCCATTAACGAACAAAAAAAGGAGAATTTTTTGAATATTTTTACTTCCGCAAAGGGTTTGAAGCATTTTAACCTCTTTAATGGTTTATATGAACTCTCTTTTTTCTGCCTGAGAGGAGCTATTGGCAGAGGTAATATAAACTATTTTTTAGTTTAATCGCAATTTTAAAGACGTGCAGCCAATTGTTTAAACGTCTACTTTTTTGGCAAAATACAGGGGGTTCTATGTCAAATGAATGGACATTGGAAGAATTAGAACAGTTATATGCCACTCCTCTACTTGAGCTGCTTTCTAAAGCGCAGCAGGTTCATCAGCAGTTTCATTCTGTTTCTGAAATTCAGGTTTGCCGGCTGATTTCCATCAAAACAGGCGGCTGTCCTGAAGATTGCAAATACTGTGCCCAATCTTCGCGCTATCAAACAGCTGTCAAGCCGGGCGCAATGCTTTCCTATGAACAGGTCATGGCAGATGCAAAGCAGGCGGTTGAGGCAGGAGCCACACGTGTCTGCCTAGGCGTTGCCTGGCGAGAGGTGCGCGAAGGCAAACCCTTTGAAGAGGTGCTGCGGATGATCAAGGGGATTGAGGAGTTGGGAGCAGAGGTCTGCTGCACGTTGGGAATGTTAAATCGCTCCCAGGCTGAAAGGCTGTCTCAAGCCGGGTTGTATGCCTATAACCATAATCTGGATACTTCCGAGCGTTATTATCCATCGATCATTTCAACAAGAAGTTATCAGGATCGGCTGAATACTTTGCAAATTGCGGAAGAGGCAGGTTTAAAGGTATGCTGTGGAGGAATTTTAGGCTTGGGGGAAACGGTTCAGGACAGGCTGGAATTATTGCTTGTATTGAGCCGCAGGAATCCTGATTCTGTTCCCATTAATCGCTTAAGCCCAATTGAAGGGACACCTTTAGAAAATCAAGCGCCTGTACCCTTTTGGGAGTTTCTGCGCATCATTGCAGTTGCCAGAATAATCATGCCTCACGCGCAAGTCCGCCTATCGAGCGGGCGGATAGAAATGAGCGTAGAGCAGCAGGCTCTTTGCTTTTTAGCCGGAGCCAATTCCATCTTTAGCGGCGAAAAGCTGCTGACTGTCGATAATAATTCCATTGAAAAAGACGATGAGATGTTCAAACTATTAAATTTGAAAAAGCGGTCATCCTATGCTTCTTAAACGGAAGGATCAAGGCAGTCTGCGTGCTTTGAAGCTGACGGGCGAAGGAGTGGACTTTGCATCCAATGATTACTTAGGGCTAGCCCAATCGTATGCCTTAAAAAAGCGTTTTGACAACGAAATAAAGGGGCAGCGTCAATTGGGGTCAACGGGATCCCGTTTATTGACAGGCAACTCTGCTTACGCGGAAAGGCTTGAAGAGTCGATCGCTTCCTTTCACGGTTTTAAGGCAGGCCTTCTTTTTAATTGCGGCTTCATGGCTAATCAGGGGGTGATCAGGGCGCTTGGTTCTTCGAAAACTGTTTTTTTTGCGGATGCCCATGTCCATGCTTCAACCAGGCTGGGCTTTCGCCTGGCTGAGGGAAACACATTTTTTTTTAGGCATAATAATGTGGAGCATTTGGAGAAAAGGCTGGCAGAAGGGAAAGGGGAGAAGTGCTGGATTTGCATAGAATCGATTTATTCGACGGATGGCTCTTTTGCTCCCCTGAATGAGATTTGCGCTCTTGCTGAAAAATATGACGCACGCGTGCTTGTGGATGAGGCACATGCAACGGGGGTCTTTGGCAGGGAAGGGAGGGGGCTTGTGAATCAACTTGGACTGACAGACAAAGTGCACGCACTTGTGATCACATTCGGTAAGGCGCTCGGCACTTTTGGAGCCATTGTGCTGGGAACCCCTCAATTGAAGGAGGAGATGATTAATTTTTCCCCCTCATTGATGTATTCAACCGCATTGCCCCACTTTTGCCTTGCCGCCATCCAATGCAGTTATGCCCTTTTTCCAGGAATGGAGAAAGAAAGGAAACACGTAAGACAGCTAGGGAGCTATCTGGGCGCTGAATCGCCCATTCACTTTATCTTAATGCCCGGTAACAAAGAGGCTAGGCAGGCTGCCTGTCAATTAAAGCAAGCAGGCTTGAGGGTGTTGCCGCTTTTGAGTCCGACCGTACAAAAAGGGAAGGAGGGGTTGCGTGTCTGCCTGCATAGTTTTAATACAATCGAAGAAGTGATGCGGTTAAAGGAATTTTTTTCATGAAAAATATCATTG
>JAJTHR010000100.1 GCA_021298935.1 Parachlamydia sp.
AAGTTTTTGCTTTTGACATTCAGGAAGAAGCGATCATAAGCACAAAAAAGCGTTTAACTTCAATGTTGTCTCCTAAGCAATTAAACGGCGTCTTTTTTGAAAGGCGTTCGCATACCTCTTTTCCCGAAATGCTATTACCCGAATCAATTCAATTAATTGTTTATAATCTAGGCTACCTTCCGGGCGGTGATAAAGGAAAAACTACTTTTGCAGATGATACCCTCGCCAGCCTGAAAGCAGCCCTTCTCCTCATAGCACCGGGAGGGGCTATAAACATTACCTGTTACCCTGGACATCCGGAAGGGGCGCTGGAACAAGAAAAGATTCTTGCCTTTGCCAAAATGCTTTCTCCATCAACCTGGAGTTGCTGCCTCCATCAGTTCGTCAACAGGTCAAGCTCCCCTTCTTTACTGCTCATGCAGAAAGCTATTGGCAAAACCCACAACAGTGCTATAGCATAAAATCAAATGGTTGACCCCGTTTAAAGCAGAGTGCGGAGTGTTTTCAATAGGCAAATGATTTTCTTGAGCGATAACATTTTTGGATAAATGAATCTCTTTTGGAAAGGGGCGGGATTGAAGCTTCCATTCCTTTACACGCAGAGCCCAATGCATGGAAGCAAAATCAAGCCAATGGTAGGGCCAGTTGTTTTTTTCCTGGGTATACACATCGACAAGCTGAGAAAAAAAACTACGGTCAAAAGCGGGGTTTTGACAAATATAAAAAGCCTTCCCCCTCTCCACTTTAATATCCGAAAAAATCTGAATAATTTCTTTGGAGACGGCCTGCTCCTCCTGACCCAATTGTATTTTTTCCCAGTTAAACCCATTAATTTGAATGCTGGAAAGATCCCGTTTTTGCCAAATTTCATAGGGTTGCCGGACAATGCTCTGGTAGGTAAAGGCTTCTGCCCCTGTCTGCAAATCAACGATTTTAAATGCGATTTCAAGAACACGGTGGAGAGCAATGTCCAGACCGGTTGTTTCAATATCTAAAAAAATGCCTAGCATGGGCTCCAATCAATAATTTTTGTTTTTGATATATCAAAAATGAGGCAGCATTTCAATAAGATTCTGGTTGATTTTACCCTCAATTTTTGGTAAAATCAGCTGACCCTCAATTAATTCTTTTTTACTTTATGCGATTTCTAATTGAATCTTTGGTGCGATTGCGTACTCGCTACCGCTATCCTTTGTCCTTGCCGGAAGAAGTGGCCGCTGATTTAGGTCTCGCTATTTCCAACAGGATGAATTTCACTCAATTCCTCCACTGCCTGACAGATCCTGCCCGCCGCCCGACAAAACTGGCAAAATTCATGCCAAGGGAGCAGGCGGAAAACATCTTCAAAGCCGCCTTGCGCAAAGAAAGATTTGCGCAAGATTCCCTTTATTCCTACCATTTCAATGGGGGATGGATGGAATTTATACTCCAGTTTGATGAGCAGTCTCGACTCAGAAGGCTCTACATTCAGCATAAAGATATTAAGCAAAAACATGAAATTTCCATATCAAAGTAACTATGTCATTATCCCCCCAAAAATTCAGAGAAATCGTTTTCCAGCTCCTTTATAGTTATGATATGGGTCATACAGACGAAACTGCTATGACAGATCTGATGATGGCTGAGCTTGAAGTGTCAAAAAAAAATCTTCTTCTTGCGCAAGAAAGGACGAAAAAAATTATCGCCCTTTTGCCAGAAATAGATTCCCAAATAGCTTCATTGTCCAGTTCCTATGATTTTGAACGCATTCAGAGAGTCACGCGTAATATTCTCCGTTTAGGTGTGTTCGAATTGAAATACGAGGGGATCATTCCCCCAAAAGTGGTGATTGCAGAGGCAATCCGGCTGTCCAGAAAATTTAGCACCCCTGAATCCGCCTCTTTTGTCAATGGTCTCCTCGATCATTTATACCGGGCGACTGACCCAGGCGAACTCAAGGAAAAAATTGAGCAGCTAGAGAAGAGCGAACAGGAAGCCCGAAATTTAAGCGAAGAAAAGGAAAAGGAAAAGGCAAGCCGGGAAGAAGATGAACAGCCTTGAGATCGAGTCAAATCGTTCACTAAAAGAGGTGTCCACTTTTGGCATTGGGGGCCCAGCCAAATATTTTCTGCAAGTGCGCTCCATATCTGAAATGCAAAAGGCGCTTCATTTTTGCACTGAAACAAACCTACCCTATTTTATTCTTGGAAAAGGCTCTAATGTCTTGTTCGATGACCAAGGTTTTGATGGCCTGGTGATTGCCAATCGTATTGATTTTTTAGAAAAATGCTCCTCAGATATTTGGCATGTGGGCGCGGGTTATAGCTTTTCGTTGCTTGGTTCCCAAACGGCAAGGCAAGGCTATTCGGGTCTCGAATTCGCTTCGGGGATACCGGGATCAGTGGGAGGAGCTGTTTATATGAATGCGGGAGCAAATGGACAGGAAACAGCCGGCCCCCTTGTCCATGTGAATTATATTGACAACACGGGCAATCATCAAAAATTTACAAAAGAGGAGAGTTGTTTTGGTTATCGCACCTCCTTCTTTCAAAAAATGAAAGGGGCTATCGTCAGTGCGGTCTTTAAATTAGATGCACACCCAGAAGCCCGCCAAAAACAAATAACTCTCATTGATTACCGCAAAAAAACCCAGCCGCTCAAGGCAAAATCGGCCGGCTGCATTTTTCGAAATCCTGCAGAAGCTGCCGCAGGCCAAATCATTGAAAAAGCCGGCCTTAAAGGCAAGGCCGTTGGTGGAGCGGAAATTTCCATGCAGCATGGTAACTTTATCGTCAATGCAGGGGAGGCCAAGGCCTCGGATGTGCGTGCGCTTATTGACCTTGTAAGAACAGAAGTTTTTGAAAAACTTCAAGTAGAATTAGAACCTGAGGTGCGCTTTGTCCCCTATGCAATTGAATAAATCTGAGAGCAGCCTGTTCCGTGCTGATCTTCATTGCCACACGACCCATTCCGACGGAACTTTAACGCCATTGGAAATGATTGAAAAGGCTGTCCAAAGAAATCTAAAGGGACTATCGATTACAGATCATGATACCCTCTCCGCCTATCCGGAAGCCATTGATTTGGCAGCGGAAAAAGGGCTTCTTCTTTTGCCAGGCGTGGAATTTTCCGCCTCTCAGCAAAAGACAAATGTTCACATCCTGGCCTACAGTTTTTCAATTAAAAATGAGACTATCCAGGCCTTTTGCAAAAGCCATCAGGCACGGCGTCTGCATCGTAATCAAGAGATCCTCAATAAGCTAGCGGCCTCAGGAATGCCTCTCACAATGGAAGACATTCAAACTGTTGCACCCCTATCCCATTCATTTGGAAGGCCCCATATTGCCGCTGCCATGATCGAAAAGGGATATGTCTCATCCATCAGCCAAGCATTTAAGTCCTATATTGGCGAGGGGAAAAGCTGTTATGCTGAAGGGAACCCTTTTTCTGTGGAAGAAACCCTTGAGGTCATTCACAAAGCAGGCGGCTTTGCCATCATTGCCCATCCCCATCTCATCGACCGGACAAAAGTAGTAAAAAGCCTGCTGGAAATGAACTTTGATGGCATTGAAGCGTATTACGCACGCTTTCCTTTCAAAATGCAGGAAAAGTGGGTCAAAATAGGCCAGTACCGCCAATGGATTATCACAGGGGGCTCTGATTTTCATGGCCTAATAAAACCCCACTTGGACCTCGGCACTTCGTGGGTCAATGAGGACACTTTTATGCTATTATACAACCGCTATCTTAAAAATTGTGCATGTTAACCTATTCGGCTCTTCTTAGGCGTTTATTTCAAATTAATTCATCCAAAGGGATGAAGCAAGGGCTGTCTAATTGCAAACAGCTGCAGGCTCATTTCAATTTTCCTGATCAGGATTACCATACCATCCACGTGGCAGGCACGAATGGCAAAGGCTCTGTCTCCCTTAAAATCGGGATCGCCTTGCAGCACGCAGGCTATAAGGTGGGTATTTTTACTTCCCCGCATGTGTCCTCCTTTAGAGAAAGGATCAAAATCAATGGGGATATGATCCCTGAAGAGGATCTAGCAGACATTTTACAAACCCTTTTCAAAGTGATTGACCAGGAAGAAATCCCTGCCACATTTTTTGAGTTGGCAACCTTTGCGGCTTACCTTTACTTTGCCAGGCAGAAAGTCGATTTTGCAGTATTTGAAGTAGGGCTTGGGGGGCGATTGGATGCCACTAATATTATTACCCCCTTGCTTTCCATTATTACCTCCATCAGCCTGGATCATACTGAACTATTGGGGCAAAGTGTAAACGAAATCGCTAGAGAGAAGGCGGGCATCATAAAGCCCGGCATCCCTGTAGTTATTGGTCCGCATACGCCGCAGGATTTTTTTAAAAAAATCGCCCATCAGTACAATTGCCCCTATATTGCCATTGACAATACTTTTACTCTCTATGAAGAGGAAAACAAAGCGATTGCCAGGACAGCGCTGCACTATTTATCAGCCTCCTTTCCCCTCTCAGATCATTCAATTGAGAAGGGTCTAAATGCCTCCCTCCCCTGCCGTTTAGAAGTGGCTTGCCAAAGCCCACTTGTGATTATGGATGTCGCCCACAATCCTGACGGCCTCGAACACTTATTTTTTGCACTCAATGTAAAATACCCTCTTGCCAACTTAAGAATTGTCTTTGGCCTTAGCAAAACAAAAGACATCGAAGGATGCCTCCATATCCTTCAAAAACATGGCCATTTTTTTCACCTCGTTGAAGCAGCAAACGGGAGGGGCGCAACCATTAACCAACTCAAAATGTTCTTTCATCAGAAGCTTGAAAATGTCTTTTCACATTGTTCCGTCACTCAAGGAGTTGAACAAGCCGTCAATGCTGCAAGGCTTTCGGGGGACCTTGTGGTTATTTGCGGCACTTTTTTTATTATGTCCGAAGCCAGAAAAGCTTTGGGGATCATTGAACCGCAAGATGAAATAGATATGAATGAGTCAAACATTTCTTGCAAAAGTAGAAGCATTGATGCTATATGAATTTTTTTTCACCAGGGGGAATTCATGGATCCATCTTTTTTAAAAAATGAGTCTCTCATCGCTTTCATAGCAGGGATCATTGTTTTTTCACTGACGCTTCTTTTAGTCGTTAAAAGGTGGATTGGCTTTTCCTTCGCTGTCATCTTGCTTTTGTTTGCTCTGGCCGCCGGCTTTCTTATCAGCCATCATTATGCGATTGGGACTTACATGGAAGGCGGCCAACACGTTTCCGTACAAACAAAGGAAGACGCAGCCTTTCAGGAAAAAGTCTGGAAAGCAATTGAGGACTTAAAAGTAGAATTTACATATGAAAAAGATAAAATCGCATTGATTAAAACGCAAATTGAAGATGTGATCAAAGATCTTGATACGCAAAAGCAGCAGCTTCAAATTTTTATGGAAGAAACTAACACCGAATTCGACAAAAAAGATACAGATAGCATTCCACAATAAGTTGAAAGAGGGAATTACAAAACTAACAAACTAAATATGCAAAAAAATGGCAGCTACTTATTAAACACGATTTTATGCCATTTTTTGCTTATTTAGGTCGTTAGTTTTGTTTCACTCTATAAATTAACGGGATGTGGAGCTGCTGTTAAAATAACTTGCGTATCGCGTTTATTGTCTTTACTATACCACGCGCGGATAGGTCTTTAAATTTTTCATCGGCATCTTTTGCGTCCCAGCTCATTGCTCGATCTTGCAAACTTATCCAAGTTTGCTGCGATCTCCGCAATGTACTGGGACATAAAATCTCGCCGCCAAAAA
>JAJTHR010000097.1 GCA_021298935.1 Parachlamydia sp.
ATTTTTGGCGGCGAGATTTTATGTCCCAGTACATTGCGGAGATCGCAGCAAACTTGGATAAGTTTGCAAGATCGAGCAATGAGCTGGGACGCAAAAGATGCCGATGAAAAATTTAAAGACCTATCCGCGCGTGGTATAGCACATGCGGATAGTCGAAATCTTTGCTTTCTTTAAAAAACTTTAAGGGCGTAATGCGATCCTGTTCGCCGGCCATGATCAATGTTGGCAGGTTGTCCGGAAACCAGAGGGCTTCGTAAAAAGGATCAAAATGTTTTCCAGACCAATCGCACGCCTGGTAGTTATAGGGAAGTGTTTGTAAAAAAGAGAATTTTTCAACACGATCGGCTGCCTCTGAACAATAAGGCACGCTTAATAAAGTCATTTCTTTGATTGTCTCATTATTGGGTTGCTCAACATACTTTTGCTGCAATTCATTTAAGCCCGGAATGGGATGATCGGTGCAATAGTCTGCAAATGATTGCTGCCAGCCTGCATGAGGGGCTGTGTCAAGAAGCACAAGCCCTGCCAGATGATCTTTGATTTGCGGAGTTGCCAGTGTGTACATGCCCCCCATTGAATGCCCCACGATAATGACCTTGCCAAAGACTTGGACAGCTTCGATTAATCCCTCCTGCCATTTAGAAAAAGCGTCAGGATCTTCGTTTTCAATATTCGATCCATCTCCTGGCAAATCCAGGTGCCAAATGGTTCCGGGCAATTTGATTGATGAAGTCAGGGCCTTAAGCGATTCAGACCCAAGTCCTGGACCGCCTGGAATAAAAATCCAATGCATTGCGAGTCCCGGCTCCGTCCGTATGCATTGCAATCTGGCCTTTGAGCGCGTCCACACATAATTGTTCATTGAAAATTCCTTTGCCTTTATGATGGTTAAAAATGGATGAGTATAATGAAAGGCCCGCTAATAGATATTTTGCTTGCGACTTACCAGGGGTGCGAATTCCTGGAAGAACAGATTGAGTCCATTTTCTCGCAAACCTATCCCTATTTTCGCCTTATTATCCGTGATGATGGCTCCACAGATGCCTCCCTCCCCTTCTTAAAAAAACTAGCCCTTGCCCATCCTTCCCAGGTTCAGCTTTTGCCAAACGTCAGCAATGGCGGCATCGTCAATAATTTTTCTAACCTCCTTGCCGCTTCTCAAGCACCCTATATTTGCTTCTGCGATCAGGATGACAAGTGGTACAAAAATAAACTGGAATGGACATTTGAAACAATGCAAATGATGGAGGCAAAAGCGGGAAAAGAAGTGCCGCTGCTTGTGCATTCGGACCTGACTGTGTCTTCCAAAGACCTCAACATCATCCATCCCTCTTTTTGGGGTTATACCCATCTTAACCCCCATCAAACCTCCTTGAATCGCCTGCTGGTCCAAAATTGCCTGACAGGCTGCACGATGATGCTCAACCGTCCCCTGGCCGATTTGGCTAATCCGATCCCCTTGGAAGTCCCTATGCATGATTGGTGGGTAGCTCTCGTGGCTGCCTGCTTTGGACAAATCGGGGTGGTCGAGCGTCCTACCCTCTCTTACCGGCAGCATGGCAGGAATGATACGGGGGCAAAGAAATATGCGCTTAAAAAAATTTTCAATGAAGATCCCGCTGAAAAAGAGAAAAATCAGCGCAGTATTCAACAAACCTATCAACAAGCCAAAATTCTCCTCGAACGCTTTGCCAATCGATTGGATTTAGATACAATTCAGCTTTTGCATGCCTATTCGAGCCTGGAATCCTCCTCTTTTGTTTCACGGCCTCATAAAATTATCAATCATGGCTTTTATAAACATGGTTTTTTACGTAATTTTAAATGGCTTTTAAACATCTAATTTCAATGACCATCATTCCTTTTACAATATCTCATGAATATGCAATTGTGCATATTTGATAGTAAAAATTTTTATGAAATAATTTTAATGTGATATGTATCAGTTACTTATATTAGCCCCTTTTATTTTTTTATGTCTTAACTGCAATCTGCATTGTGCGGTATTGGTCGACAATGCCATTAGTTTGGAAGTAGCATGGCAACGTACTTTGGCTTACGCGCCTTCTTTACAGGTGGCTGAAACAGAAGTTAAAATTAAAGATGCCGAGAAAATACAAGCTGGGTTAATGCCAAATCCCCTAGCAGATATCGAAATTGAAAACATTTGGGGTTCAGGCCTCTATCAAGGTTGGGATGCTGCTCAAATCACTTATAGCTTATGGCAAACGATAGAATTAGGTGGTAAAAGACGCGCTAGAAGGAATTTTGCAGCTACTCAAACGGGAATGGCTTATTGGGAGGCAGAGATTACCAGACAAAATTTACGTTATGAATTAGTGACTGCTTTTATTGAAACCTATAAAGCTCAAGAAAATATCAAGATAGCAAGGGAGAGACTGAGCATTTTAGAGAAAACTCTTGAAATTGTTGAAGCTCAAGTAAAGGCAGGTAAAGTTTCTCCAATTCATAGGCGACGGTCATTAATTACTTTAAAATCTGCCGAAGTTGCTTTAAGAGAAGCTGATTCGCAATTCATACAGGCTAAAAGAAAACTTTCTTCTATCTGGGGCGCGATTTGTCCTGATTTTGAAACTGTCGATTTCAATTTTTTTGAGTATGGGAGTCCCATTTCTCTTTGTGATCTAGCTCCTGGATTTTTTAATTCCCCTGACATGCTTAAGTGGAGCCAAGAAAGCTTTGCTGCCTCTCAGAACTTAAAATTGCAACAAGCCAATCGCATTCCCGATATCACCCTAAGAGCTGGATATCGTCAACATAATGAAACGGATGATTATTCTTTTGTTATTGAAGCCCAAATTCCCCTTCCTATTTTCAATCAAAATCAAGGCAATATTGCAAAAGCGCGTTTAGGAATTAATCAATCTTTTTCTAAAAGAGAAGAGATAATGCGCAGTTTAAGGGAAAAGATTGCTCTCATCCATGAGCAGCTTAACGCTGCATTTGATAAAGCAGAATTAATTCAAAATGGCGTGTTAGCTGAAGCGACGGAAACACTTAATCTGACGCAAGAAGGCTATCAAAAAGGCAAGCTTCAGTACTTAGACCTATTAGATGCCCAAAGAACTTTATTTGAGATTCAAGAACAATACATCGATATCTTAACTGTCTACCATTTCAAAAAAGCTGAGATGGAAAGATGGATAGGATATCAATTTTGCAAGGAGTAAAAGATGAATAATAAAATTTTATTTATTTTATTAGCTATAGTTGCCTTAGGCAGCGTGATTTATATTATTTATGATGGAAATAAGCCTCATGAACACTCTAGGCAAGAAACTCATGATGAAGGTGATCATTCACACGGACCGCATGGGGAACACTAATAGGTAGGATCATTGAATATGGCATATAAAATCTTGTTTGCTTTAGTGGCTATGATTGCTTTGAGTGGAGTGAGTTATATCATTTATAAGAAAAGTTATGAAAGCCATCCCCATGATGAAAAAGATCATTCTCATGAACAACATGAAGATCATGATGGGAAATTACGCTGGACAAAAGAAAAAATAGAAACAGCGGATATTGATATTCAATCTGCAAAATCTGGCTCTATTCAAAATGTGATTCGAGCTCCTGGCCGCATTTTGATTCATCCCAACCATCTGGCATACATTATTCCAAAAGTTGGAGGAGCTGTTAAAATTA
>JAJTHR010000296.1 GCA_021298935.1 Parachlamydia sp.
CCCCCTTAAAAGACGAAGCACTACCTCTATTTTTCGTGATGCTGTCCAACGTTTGGCTTGACCAACTTCCATACTGGATCTCCTTGTTTTTGCGTTCATTTATCGCAAATTCGTGTCCAATGTTCAAGGTGGCAGTATAGGCTCATCACAATATCCTGTTAGAGGAGCAATAGTCGCTACTAATATAATAAAATATTTACTTAATACTTTTATAAACAGCCCTTTTTTCTAAATTTGCAAGCAATATAAAAGGAAATTCCAGCATGATGCAATTCCCATTTTTAGGATTCACTGTGATGTCCCGGCAAAAAGTAGATTGAATATCTATGATTGCTGAGTTAAAGATCCTAAATATAAGTCGGCGTCATTTTGGTTTCTAAAAATAAGAAATTCAGTCTGATGGTATTTCTGCCTAAGCTCTTCGATCCTAGCCCTTTTTTTCTTATTAAAATCCCAGGTATACTTCAAAATCCCCCAAGTAATAGCTCTCAAGCCACCAAAGTCTTTTTTGTAATTGAATAATCTTTTAAACATTCTCAAAAAACAGACAGGGCGTGAAAAGTGGAAATAGATCAAAACATCTGCCTTCGCAAATCTCATTTCGAAAGTTGTAAAAAAGAACATCCTTCAACTACCCAAGCTTTTTCGTTGAGCATAGCTTGTTGAATTTCTATGAATTCCTGTTTGTCTTTTTTTTTCCATCCGGCTCAAATATATGCTTGTCTAGATGGTGGACTGGAATGCTTAAAATCCTCCCAAGCTTAGAGGCAAAAGTAGACTTTCCGCTTCCTGGAAGGCCAATCAAGCAAATTTATTAGGGTAAATTTTCTTCATTAACAAGCTTCGCTCGTGCTATGCTGGTTAAAAACTTTAATTTAGAAGACAAGTATAACAAAAACGTAGAGTATTTGTTAATCAATTCCACTGGAAATTCCTCTGAATCAATGCTATGATTATTGAAAATTATTCAATCGACAGTCTTTATGAAAAACAACGATTATCCGCCAATTATTCGGACGGATAGGCTAGTGCTAAGGCAATGGAATAGCACAGATTTAGAACCATTCGCTGCTTTAAATGCTGATCAAAGAGTGATGGAGTATTTTCCTTCAGTTCTTAGTCAAAAAGAAAGTAACGATCTTGCCAAGCGCATTTCAATCCAACTGGAAGAACAAGGTTGGGGATTATGGGCAGTATCAGTCCCTGAAGTTGCTAATTTTATTGGATTTATAGGGCTAGCCAGACCTTCTTTCGACGCTTACTTTACCCCTGCTGTCGAAGTTGGCTGGCGGCTTGACTTTAATTATTGGGGAAAAGGTTATGCAACAGAAGGCGCAAAAGCTGTTTTAGCATTTGGATTTGACACCCTGAATCTTGAGGAAATTGTCTCATTTACTGTTATGCAAAACGAGCGCTCAAGACGCATTATGGAAAAAATCGGGATGTACCATGTTTCAAAAGATGATTTTGATCACTCAACCCTATCTGAAGATCATGGATTATATCACATCAATCAACAAGAATGGCGTCATCAAACGCACATTAAACGAAAATATCTGTTTAAACCTTATAGCAAGATTTTCCCCGATTTATTCCAAAAAGAAAAAGAACGAATCGCTCCTTCTCTTACCAATGTTTTAGCTATTGAGCATATAGGCAGCACTGCTATACCAGGACTCGGCGGAAAAGGAATCATAGACATCGCCATTTCGATCCCCAAAGAAGAAATGGAACATGCCTCCAATAGCTTAAAAAAGCTTGGATACGAATTTAGGCCCACTTATAGCAACCCTGATCGCTTTTATTTTATTACTTACCTAGCAGATCCAGAAGAAGGAAGCAGGCGTTATCATATCCATCTGACCTATCCCGAGAACAAAGAGTGGAAAGAGTTAATTGGGTTTAAAGATTATCTAAAGACTCATCCTGAAGCTATTGAAGAATATGCCACTATCAAAAAACAGGCAGCAAGGCTGGCAAACCAGGATGGCGAACAATACCGCAAAATGAAAGAACCCATCATCCAGAAAATTAAAGCATTCATTTAGGGGCCTCATGACGAACAACTCTTCTAATCTCATCAAGCCTATAGCAAAAATGGACATTAGTCTTTGCAAAGCCACCAAGGAAGATAAGGATATAATTCAAAATCTGGGTCGCTTTTACGTCTATGAAATGTCAAGGTATTGTGGCTTTTTACCAACTTGGGAAACACCATCCAATGGCCTTTTTGAATGCATCGACCTAAGTTGCTACTTTGAAAAAGCAGATCATTATGCATTTTTAATCAAAGTAGATAACGAGTTAGCAGGATTTGTATTAATCAATAAAGTCGGAAGCACGCCAGACGTAGATTGGAATATAGGGGAATTTTTTATTGTCTCCAAATTTCAAGGGAAAGGCGTTGGGCGTTATGCAGCAGAGCAAATCTTCAATCAGTTTCCTGGTGTATGGGAAACCTCTCAAATACCAGAAAATACAGCAGCAATAGGATTTTGGAATAAGATTGTCAGTCAATATGCACAGGGCCAATTTGAGAAAATGCTCAAGACCGTCCCCGAACCTAAACCGCATCCCATGATTATTTTAAAATTTACCTCACAAGGCCGTCCATTATCTTAACTATTCGAGAAGGTCATGTGAAAGATGCTTCATGAAGGTAGAGGAGAATTATGAGCCAGAAAATAGTTTCTTATAAGGAATTAATCGTTTTCTTTTGGACATATGTCCGAAAACAAAAATGGACATTCTTTTCTATTTTTATCCAAGACTGCATAAATTCTTTGGATTCTCTTTTATGGCCATTTATCTTGCGTTGGGTGATTGATATTTTCACTCAAAATGAAGTGAATCGTGCTTTGGCATGGGAGTCTCTTCAAATTCCAATTATCGTAAGCATCTGTCTGATTGTATTTATCGAAATCAATTCTCGAACCATGGGTTTTCTCATGGCAAAAGCGATTCCAAAACTACAAGCCGATATTCGCATGACCATGTTTAATCATGTTCAGGAGCACTCTCCACACTATTTCAATGAAAGGTTTGCCGGGAGTTTAGCGAATAAAATTACAGACATGACCACCGCCGTTGAATCGATTCTCCAACAGCTGTTTTGGCCTATTGTTTCCTCTATTGCGATGTCCCTATTTGGCGCTCTTTTTCTCTGGTTTGTCCACCCAATCCTCTCCGGTATTTTAATTTTATGGATTGTTGTCCATTTGAGCATCTGTTTAATGTTTAGTCGAACATGTGATTTATATGAACATCGACATGGGGAAGCGCGTAGTACTTTACTTGGTAAAATCGTCGACAGCCTGACCAACAATTTTGCCGTCAATCTATTCTATCGCTTTAGATTCGAAAAAAATGCCTTACTCCCCTATCAGGACGACGAAGAAAGAACCAATATTTCCGCCAGAAAATATGTCGAAAAAATGCGTAGTGTCACCTCGTTTTTTTATACGACCCTCTGTTTCATGGGAATCAACGGATTTGTCATCTATTTATGGCTTCAGCACCAAATCAGTACAGGTGAAGTGGCTCAAGTGTTCGGCACGATGTGGAATATAGCAGCAGTCATGTGGGCAGTCGGTGGGGCTTTACCTGCTTTTTTCCAATCATTTGGCATAGCAAAGCAAGCCTATACTGTCATGCTTGATCCTCAAGATATGGGAGACAAACCCGATGCTAAAGAATTAAAGATTCCAGCTGGAGAAATTATTTTTGACAGTGTGTCATTCCATTATGGAGATAAAAAGCTGTTTTCTAATAAGCATGCTCACATTCGCGGTGGAGAAAAGGTGGGGCTGGTTGGATTTACAGGGGCGGGAAAATCGACCTTTATCAGTCTCATTCTAAGATTTTTTTCCCTACCCAGCGGCAAGATTTTCATCGATGATCAGGACATTGCAGATGTCACTTTAGAATCATTAAGGCGCCAAATTGCACTGATTCCTCAAGATCCTACCTTGTTTCACAGAACTCTGCGCGAAAACATCTCCTACGGAAAGCCGGACGCAACAGAAGAAGAAATTTTTGCTGCTGCCAAATTGGCGCACTGCGATGAATTTATTGGCAACATCCCCTCTCGCTATGAAGCGAGGGTCGGTGAAAGAGGAACCAAATTATCAGGAGGAGAAAAGCAGAGAATTGCAATCGCAAGAGCCATCCTGGTAAACGCTCCCATTCTCATTTTAGATGAAGCCACTTCATCTTTGGATTCAGTCACGGAAAAATATATTCAAGAAAGTTTAGACAAACTGATGCAAAACCGAACGACCATTGTGATTGCCCATCGCCTCTCAACACTTTCCCGCATGGATCGCATCTTGGTTTTTGATAAGGGTAAAATTGTAGAGGAAGGCACTCATGCTTCGTTAATGAACGAAGATGGACTTTATGCCAAAATGTGGAATATGCAAGTAGGAGGCTTTTTGCCTGTATGAAAGTTAACTTAGAGTCAATCAGTGAAAGGAATGGGATCAATTTCCTTTGTTCGACAGATAAAAAAGTTTATTCTAGTTCGTTGCGTAGCCATTCGGTTATTTGAAAACTTCTTTCAGATTTTTATCACTTTTTGTTTTCAAGAATTTACATGTCGGTCATTATCTTTGGCTTCCAGATAGTTCTTAAAGAGTTCATAATCACTATCACGTCGATCACCTCTTGACTAATGGCACCAGCAATCGGAGGAAGAAATCCTAAAGCGGCTATAATCATACCAACAATTGAAAGCGTCATTCCACCAATAGCACTCTGTAAGGCTATCGTTCTCATTCTCTTACTGATATGTAAAAATTCATCTACTTTTTCCAAAGTATTATCTATAACGACAGCCCCTGCAGCTTCCGCTGTAATATCGCTATTTCGCCCAAATGCAATTCCAACTGTAGCAGCCATCAAAGCGGGTGCATCATTGATACCATCTCCAAGATAAGCTGTTTTTGCCTGTTTTGTTTCCTTCACAACAAGATCAACTTTTTCCTCAGGGCTTTTGCTTGCGTACACTTCTGTAATTCCGACAGTAGTTGCCAAATATTTAACCTCTTCTTCGCGATCTCCCGATATAATCATGCATTTTTGGATGCCATGTTTTGGGAGTAAATGTTTTATGAAAGACTTACTATCTGCCCGCGGAGAGTCCCTAAAGCGGTAATGAGCTGCTAACTTGTGATCGACAAGAATAACACATTCAAGACCCATACCTTGTGGTAACAAAGCAATATCCTTTTCTAAACCAAATTTATAAAGCTGTTTGCGGCTAGTTATGATGACATTATGTCCATCAAAATTAGCTTGCAATCCTTCTCCTTTTGGTTCACTAATTTGTTTTGCGTCAATTAAAGAAATTTTCTCTTCATTAGCTTTTTCAAGTATTGCGCTTGCCAGCGGGTGTTTGGAATACCTTTCCATACTGGCGACCAATTTTAAAATCTCTTTAGTATCGTTCTTGTTATAGGTTGTCTGATCTGTAAGAGTTGGCTTTCCATAAGTTAACGTTCCTGTTTTATCAAAGATCATTGTTTGGCATCGATCGATTTGTTCAAGTACAATTGGATTTTTAATCAATATCCCTCTTCGTGCACATAATGAAATAGATCCAATGATTGCGACTGGAATTGCAATCAAAAGCGGGCAAGGTGTAGCAATCACAAGCACAGCCAGGAAACGGACAGCATCGCCGCTGATCAACCATGCTAAAATTGCAATAATAATGGCAATAGGGGTGTACAAAGCTCCTAATTGGTCGGCAAGTCTCCTCATTCGAGGGCGTTTTTGTTCTGACTCAGACATAACCTGCATGATCTTGGCATAACGGGAATCATGAGCTAATTTAGTCGCTCTTATCGTTAGTGAAGCATCTGCATTGATTGAGCCAGAAAGAACTTCTGAACCAGGAGCTTTTGAAATAAGAAAAGGCTCACCAGTCAGGTATGATTCGTCCATCACACCATTTCCAGCGGTCACCTCACCATCCACTGGGCAAATTTCATGAGGAAATATTAAAATCGTATCTCCTATAGAAATTTGTTCTATTGAGATGTCTTCAATCGCATCCCCTTTTTTACGATGAGCTGTTGTTGGTGCCCGTTTGGCAAGAGCTTGAAGCATTTTAGAAGCAGTTTTTATTGCATAGTTTTCTATAGTTTTTCCACCAGAAAGCATTAGCACAACCAATGACCCTGCTAAATATTGTTCAAGAAAAACGGCAGTAACAATGGAAATCCCTGCTAGCAAATCGGAACCAAAATTGAAAGATATTAACTTGCGTATTAGATCGAAAACAAGAATGCTCCCTCCTAATGCAAGAGTAATATAAAGTGGATAAAGGGCAAATGTTTGGAATTCGGGAATCAAATATTGAAGAACTAAATGAGCTGCAATACTAATAATTGCTAAAATGGCAATATAGCCTTCTAAGCCAAGTATAGCACTCCCAGTTTCTTTTTTCTTTGCTTGAGAGAACATCAAAATTCCCCTATCATTATTTTGTTTTCTATCAAATCCATGAGTTAGAATGTGGTTGTCATCTTCCCATTATTTTTCTTATTTACCTCGACATATACCACATAAAGCTCAAAGAGCCTAGTTATAAACCACATATCAAGATAGCTTTTAACTCACCTCTGCCAAAAAAAGCAAAATGAAAAAGCAAGAGATTTTGAAAAATCAATTAATTCAAAAAGCGCAGCAATATTTTACTAATATTGCGAGCATTTTTGCAGCAATTCCCGCCAGCCATTTTTCTCGTGTAAATAAAATCTTTCATTCGTAAACTCTTACACTTCCATTTTTTTTGGAGATCTCACTCATGCATTATCCTCTACGAAAATTTTTGTGTGCCGATGCGTTGATTTTATCTGTTTACCATCTATTCCAAAAAATCCCGGATCCACGAGAACTTTCCAACATAACCCCCTCTCGTTCACTGATGTATTGATGTCAGCCCTTACTGTCTTCGGCCTAAAATTCCCTTCCCTGCTTCAGTACGATCAAAATCGCAAAACCCTCGATGATAACTTGCGAAATCTTTAGCCGGATTTACCATTAAGCATATAGATGCCTATCAAGAGCAACTGTGTGTCGATTTTCAAAGAACGAAACTTTCAAGTCAGATCGACAGCCTTATTGAGGTCCTGGCTAAAAAATGAAAATTGTTTACCAAATCAAAGAAACTCTTTGTCGTGGATTGTCATGTTGAAGCTTTAAAAGTTTATTTTTTGGGATCTTGCATTGCTAAATATTTCCTATATAAGCGGATAATTCTTGCTGAATAGTTTTACGGTGCATTATTTTAGACCAATCTAAAGCTGTATTTCCTAAATTATCAGTAAGTTTAATATTTACTCCATGCTCTAAAAGACACTTCACAACTTCTTCATGCCCTCTAATTGCTGCCCACATTAACGCTGTGCGTCCGTCAATATCATAGGCATTAATATTTGCATTCGTTCCTTTTAGAAAAAGTTTAATAACAGAGAGATGCCCATTATATGCAGCATAGATTAGCGGTGTGTTACCTTGATTGTTGGCTAAATTAGCATCTGCTGCTCGATGAATTAATAATTTTACTACCTTTTCACGACCATTAAAAGCCGCATATATTAAAGCTGTATTACCAATTCCATTTGCAGCATTTATATGCGAGCCTTTTTGAAGCAATAGTTCTATTATTTCTGTATTAGCTTCTTGAGCCGCCATAATTAAAGCTGTATTACCATGACCATTTGCTGCTCTAGTATTAGCTCCATTGCTTAGGAATTCTGCTACAAGCTGAATATTTCCCTCTTTTGCGGCGAATATCAATGCAATGTCTAGCGTAGTACTATTAAATTGTTTCATATAATACCTAGTTGGTGAATGACTTTTTCGGTTTTGCAATGAACTCGATTTCTAGCAGAAATTCTTAAAACAAATGCATCAAACCCTTACTTAACCATAGCTAAAAGCTGTTGGCGACCCATGAAGATATGTTGAATACTTCTTTCTATTTCTGAATTCTCATTCTTTTGTCAATTTATTGAATAATTTCATACCTAAGCTGTGCTAATCCGCTTGGATAAGCCTGTGAAGATATCGCATGACAAGGAATCTCTTTTTCTATCACATTGAAAAGAGGGATGCCAGACCCAAGGATCACAGGAATAATGGATAAAGTCATCATATCAACCATCTGACATGAAAGAAATTGGGAGATGGTATTTCCTCCATCGATCCAAATATGCTCTATACCGTCTCTATGCAACCTGGTGAGTAATTCAGCTAAATCTCCTTGATAAAGCTCCATGTCTTTTCTGACTGAATCTAAACTATTGCTCAAAACAACAACTCTTTTCCCTGGATAAGGATCTGATACAGTTGTGGCAACTTCATAAGTTTTGCGACCAATAATCAAAGCATCGATGCTGTCAAGTAGCTCCTGAAACCCATAATCTTCATCAAAGCCGCCAACTCGATCGAGCCAATCAAGGCCTCCATCTTTACGAGCAATGTAGCCATCAATGCTTGTTGCAATGTAGATGGAGATTTTCGGTCGATCCATGCGATTAATTCTAAGATATTTTCCTATTTCGATATCTTGTGGATCACCCTCATAACCATCAGGGTCATTAAAAGGCATTTCAGTATATCCATGCTTGCGATAGAACAGACATGCCTCTTGTGAAGATTGAATGAGTAACTTTTTGAATCCTTGATGATAAAGCCAGCGCTCGCAAAGCCTTAAAAATTGACTTCCAAACCCCAACTTGCGGTAATGTTCATCAACTACAATCATTCTTAATGCGGCTCTATTTTCAAGCCAAAGTTGAAGATGTGCATAACCAATTATTTCAACGTTTTTATAAAAAACAAAATGGATATGATCGTTATGTGTAAACGTCCAATTATAGGGATCTTCTTTTGACTTAAAAAAATATTTCTGGCGAAGAAGGCGGACTGCATCCCATTCCCGATCAGTCAAGGCCTTTACGATACGCCATCCATCAAAACCATTTTTTAAGTCGATGTTTGCAACGAAAGCATCCTTTCCATTACAATACTGAAGACTGTCGTAGGGGAATTTTTTTGCTAATTCTAATTTAAGTTTGGCATAGCTACTAGCATCTTCAAGGTGAGAACACATCCAATCCCGAAAATTCAAATATCGACTGATTTCAGGATCCTCTTTTTGATAAACATGAACTTGATGAGTGTGCTTTTGAAAAAATCTTCTGAAAGCATTGCCAGACTCCCCTCTGACTTCATATCCTAGGGATTCCATCGCCTTATTTGCTCTCTTAACTTCCTGAATACTTCGTACGACAGGAAGCATATCAATAATAGGTTTAGCGCTTAATCCAGGAATGGAAGTAGAGCCAATGTGATGAATTTCTATGCAATTATGTCCTAAGGCTTGTTTAATTCGCTCAGCTTCTGACTCAAACAATTCAGGCCAGTTTGGATCATATTCAACGATTTCTATTTTATCTGAAAGTGAATGAGGCACTATAAATCTCTCCATTCATTATGATTTAAGTGAACAGCTACAGTATAAGGGATTTTGATGTTTGAGAGAACTTAGAACTCTTAAAATGGTATCCAGGACCTCATCGAGATTCTTTCCCAGTTCCTCAGTCAAGAAGCGCAGAACCATGTAGCCATTTTCTTGAAGCAGCGCATCTTTTCTTCGATCTCTACGATAGGCATCTACAGAGTTAAGATGTTGGGCGCCATCCAACTCGATTACAAGTTTTGCTGATGTACATATAAAATCAACTTCCATTTGACCCCATCCATCGAAGGAGATATCCAACTTAACGTTTAAACGAAATAAATCTTTGGTTTGAGGCAATGTTTCGAGTCTGTAAAACAAAAAGCGTTCACTAGCGCTGCGTGCCCGTTCTGCACCTTCTGCTTCACTTAAAAGAACCGTAGACGCTTGAACAAAAAGATGCGCTAGCGGCAAATCCACCCCATCACGAATCAATCTCTTAACGCTACCTGCATAGTCTGCCTTCCAAACCGGATCAACCGGAAGAGGAACCTCAGCCGGCCAACCAGGAATCGCGCTAGCGGGGAGCAAAATTCTATAACCAACTGCTTCATATCCTTGGCATCTTCTGTTGAACATCTTTTCAAGTACAGGAACCCCAAGGTCTGCGTAGTCATATACTTGTACTTCTTGCTTACTTGCATAAAGCCGATGGAGCCTGCCGACATATTGAGCAATGGTCCCTTTCCAAGAAACAGGCATAGTAAGAAAAAGAGTATCTAAGCGAGCATCATCGAAACCCTCGCCCACAAACTTCCCCGTAGCTAATATAGCTCTAGGCTCATTGGGAGGCGTATTAGCTATTTTATGGGTTGTAGCTGCGATTTCTTTAGCTTTCATCCCTCCTCGCAAAACGATGAGGTGTTGGATGTGAGGGGACAATTTATCAAATAAACGATTTAGATGATCACTACGCTCTGTAAGAATAATCGGTGATCGACCTCTTTGTACTGCACTAATCACTTCATTGCAGATCAGTTGGTTGCGTATTTCATCTTGAACGATCTCTTCATATAATTCATGAAATCTCAGACGAGCATCATCACTTGCCGGTTTTGTCGGGATAAAAGATGTTGGACGTACAAGAACAGTGTGCTCAAAGGGACGGCTCAAAGCGGCTGCTTTGGCATCCACGTGATATCTTACCGGCCCACATCGCATAAGAATAATGGGATGATGTCCATCCTTTCTAGCTGGTAAAAATCACTGAGAATCGGCCATTTGGCGATCAACAGAATCGGCCATCCTATCGCGATCATTTAGAATCGGCCACTTCGGCGATTTCATTTTAAGCACATGAATTGCGATCACTAAGAATCGGCCATTTGGCGTTTTCGTTTGATCCACAAGTGCGCAATCACTCAGAATCAGCCACCCTTTTCATCAAGTTGAGTTTCATTTTTATTAAAGATTTTACTTCTCTTTCGTAATGTTTCTTTGCTCTGCATTTTGTTATGTGGAGTAATTTTAAAACTAACTGAAGGGAAAATAATGACAAAAGGAAAATGCAAAACCATGCTTGATATAAGACAAGTTATCCATCGCCTCAGAGAGGGGCATTCGGATCGTCATATTTGGCGAGAAATTCGAATTGATCGCTCTATTATTAAAAAAATTAGAGCCCTGGCAATGCTTCATCAATGGCTTGATCCTTCATTACCTATGCCAATAGATGAAGAAATTTTTAAGTTTTGGAATTCAACATGTAAAAATCAAAAGCCTCACCCTCTCGATTTTCATCGTAACCATCTTGAAGAGTGGAGAAAACAGGGCTATTCTGCTGTTGTTATGCATCAATTACTTAATGATCAGTGTTCTTGTGATGTACAGTCCATTAGGAGGTATCTTAATAAGCATTTTCCTGTACAAGTTGATCCCGTCATGCCTCGTAGTACTATCATCGGTCAAGATTTAGATATTGATTTTGGATATCTGGGGAAATTCCTTGATGATGAAGGGGAAATGAAAAAAGCTTGGGTATTTTCATTCCGACTCCGCCATTCAAGACGGGCATATCGGGAGGTTGTTTTGGATCAAAGTTCGAAAACATTTCTCTTGGGTCACGTTCATGCCTTTGAATGGTTTGGGGGTGTTCCTAAACGTGTCATCCTAGATAACTGCAAGGCTGCTATTATCCAATCTACTATTGACAATGATATGATAAGGCGTGCTTACCAGGGTCTAGCAGAACACTATGGATTTATCATCTCGCCATGCCTCCCGCGTACTCCTGAGCACAAAGGAGGAGTAGAAGGGGACATAAAATACATTAAGTCAAATTTTCTTCCCTTTTTTCGCGCTAGCCAAAAAAGGAAAAACATTTCCATACCAACGTTAAGAGAGCTTATTACTGAATTGATTTGCTGGAGTAATGAGGTGGATGATATCCATATAGTTCATGGAGTCGGTCGTTCCCCATTGGAAATTTTTCAATCTGAGGAAGCAAAAACATTACGACCACTACCTAAAAGTCGTTGGGAGCTAACTGTTTGGACCCAATCCGTTGTTCGGAGCCTGAAAGTCGGCTAAAGCGTACACTATTTTCCAGGCAAACCTAAGCGCTCAAGGAACAGACGGTCTCTGGCCACCGATTCGGTTGACCATCGATAGTTGCTCATGGCGGTCTGAACTGTTGTCGTCTCAATGCAGTCAAA
>JAJTHR010000011.1 GCA_021298935.1 Parachlamydia sp.
ATTTTTGGCGGCGAGATTTTATGTCCCAGTACATTGCGGAGATCGCAGCAAACTTGGATAAGTTTGCAAGATCGAGCAATGAGCTGGGACGCAAAAGATGCCGATGAAAAATTTAAAGACCTATCCGCGCGTGGTATAACACCATAACAAATGCTAAAATGCTGATTATTAATAAACTACTGATATTAAATTTTTCATACAAAACCTCCTTATTGTCTCATTTTTGACTATATTTTTTTAAAAAAATATTTCAACAAGAACTTAATCATTTCTTTCTATAAAACTCGTTTAAATCAGTCTAAAACTTAATTTTCTTTAAAATGGAAGGGGATGATGAAAAAAATTCTTAAGGGCGAGTTACTATCTCAGCGTCTCTACTTAAGTTTATTTAAACTGAGCCTTAAAGAAGCAAGATAGCTAAAAAGAGGGCAATGAATTGAAACCCGTATTAAAAATTGCACAGTAGCTTTAAAGGAGACTCCTTAACCATTCAAATGATCTAGTAATGATATCTGGTCTTTTGCGTACATAATGATCCATGCCTTCAACGCGAAGGTAGGTCACATGAGTACCTGCATTGTTTGCTTTTTCTACAAAAGCATCATCAGATTGAATGACAGTATCATTCGCACCTGTTACGACTAAAAAGGGGAAGCTAATTTTTTCATAATCTACCTTGGGGTAGAGCATGGCGTCAGCATGGTGTTTGTATGTCATTCCTGCGTAATACTCATTAGGGGTTGGGTTAAGAAGGATGGAATCCATTGTAGCGTCATAGTGGCTTCTATTGGAAAATTGTTTTAAACATTTTTTGCAATCTTGAATATTAATATGATGAGGACATTCAATATTGTCAGTTAACAATTTTTGTAAAAAAACCCAAAGTTCGTCCCTCCAAGGCCAATCGCCCGCGCCCGACCAATTGATTGTCGCTATGATGTTTTTTGAATACTGTAAAGACAAAGATGTTACAATTGGACCGCCTTCCGAAACCCCTAGGAAAATCAAATTTCCATTCCACCCCTTGGGTGGGTTCAGCATAAGATGATCTATTACAAGCTGATGATCTTTTAATCGGTTTGAACGAGCGTAGAAATCAATAAATTCTTTTGCATTAACCTCACTTCCATTAACACCTCGCTGTTCTAACGTAATAACGCCCACATTTAAATCTAAAAATTCTTGCAGGAAGTAACGATGAAAATGAATGATGCTTCGAACATCTGCAGGTGAAGATGAACCGCCGCATAGAATAGCAATAGGATAGCGCTCAGATTTAGGGGCACTAAAATAGCAAATCACATCCGGCTCAGCTACTTTAGAACGATTAACCATAAATCGCGAAGATGCTGGTATCTCATAATCCGGTATGCGATCTATATATTTATAGGGAGTAATTTCTTCTGCATAGCAGACAGGTACAATTAATAAATGAAAAAATAAAAATAATGTCTTCAATGAAAATCCTTATTAGCAAGAGCATGGCATGTTGACTCATCCCACTGTAAGTACGCCTTGACCCTTAAGGATTAATGCAGGCATGCCAATTTTGACGTAAAAAAAATTGCAATGTAGTTCTTAAATGCACCTTCTTTTGTAAAGATAGCAGTCTTTTTAATCCGCATTTATGATATTGTTTATTTTCTTTTTTTAATGAGGAATTAAATATGCAGCAATTAGTAAAAAAATTAATGGTATTATTTTCCTTTTTGTTTGTTCCTTTGATTGCTAGTGAGGTTAGCTATCTGGCAGAAAAAGTAGCTGCAGGCAATGACTGGCTGATCAACAAGGGGGAGAAAACTCCGCTGCTCAAGCCCTTCACCCTGATCACTTCCCGAACAATGAGCCTTACTCTTTTCCCTCTTTCTACAGCTGTGGACATCACTGTTTTAGCCGCAAAACAAGCCCCTTATCTTGTATTAAATAAAGATTCGCAATATCGCAAAAATAGCGAGGCTTTAAAAAAATCATCACTTGGTTTGCTTACTGCCCCTTTGGGCATCCTTTCTCCAGATATCGTGACTCATCACTTTGTGCCTAATAATACTGCAACCTTCCAAATCATGCCTTATGGAAAGCTGTACAGCGCGCGCGCCCATATGGTTTATCCTCAATCGATCGGGGATGTGCAACTCATTGTCAATGAAGCCAAACGCTCAGGCAAGTCTATTTCAACCCTTGGCAAATGCATGAGTCAAGGCAAGCAGGCAATTTCGAATCACGATTGGAATGTCGTCGTCAACACGTCAGGGCTCAATCAAATTTGGATCGATCCTGAATTAAAAATTGCTAAAGTGGGAGCGGGAGCCACTTGGGGAGAATTGCAAAATGAAGCCAATCAGTACGGGTTAGCTATCCGAGTGATGCAAGCTTCTAACATCTTTAGCATTGGAGGTTCAATTTCTGCTAACTGCCATGGCTGGGATTACAAAGCCGGCTGCCTTCGCAACACGCTTATCGCCCTTACTGTCGTTAATGCAGAAGGAGAATTGCAGGTCTTGACGCGGGATGATCCTTTGTTCGATTTTGTTGTTGGAGGTTATGGAGGCTTTGGCCTCATTGTTGAAGCCACACTTTCGTTAACCGATAATGTTCAATTATTGGAACAGGGCATCGAAATAAGCCCGGGTGATTATGTCGCATACTTCAATCAAAATATTCGAGATGATGATGGAATCGATATGCACCTGTATCGTCTTTCCTTGGAACCGAAACGCTTTTTTCAAACAGGGGTGGCTGTCAATTATCACCGATTGAGTAACGAGCCGGTGATTGCCAATTTAGTCGATGAAGGAGAAAGGGGGAGGCGCTTAGATCGTATTAAAATCCATACACTTAGAAGGTTACCGTGGCTGCGTAAGTTAGCCTGGAAGAGCACAAAAAAAGAGGCTTTGGCAATAAAAACCTCGTCGCGCAATGAGATTATGCGGCCAACTATTAATCCTGTTTTCAATTATTCCACAATAGATACCGAGTGGTTGCAAGAGTATTTTGTAAAAGGGGAAGATTTGGCAGACTTTTTGCGTTTTTTAGGCCCTCTTTTACAAAAAAATAATGTGGCTCTCTTTAACGCTTCGGTTCGATTTGTTAAGCAAGATGCAAATACTAAATTATCGTATGCGCGAGGGGGCGATCGCTATGCGATTGTGCTATTTTTTAATCAAAAATTAACCCCGAAAGAAATTCAGAAAACGAAAACATGGGTGCGGCAAGTGATCGATTATCTCCTGACTTCAACATTTTAGCTCAAAAATAAGATGATTATCTTTACGAATGCCTAGAGAAATCCCTTAAAAAACCGTCGAATCCATTTTGTAGTGCCTAGTTACAAAATAATTGTTTCCTTTCTTTTCGATATTTGTTATA
>JAJTHR010000249.1 GCA_021298935.1 Parachlamydia sp.
ATAAAGTTGGCTTGTCAGCGCTTCAGATTTAAAAGATCTTTTCGAAGTTGATATCTTTGAATATCAACAAGGAGAGATCTTTTAAAGATGAAGGTGATCACAAGTCAAATTTATGATTTTAATTTCGGGAAATGGTATAATTTGACGCCGCTTACCATTTCACCTCCGAGAGGCCAACCCTTCATTATTCCGACAGGAGATGCATTCGGGAGCCTCGCTTGCTCTTAAAAACGGACAGGCAGTCGTTGGCGCTCCTCAGGAAAATTTAGGTACCTCATCCATCCATGGTGCCGCTTATTTCTTCCGGCAAACAAAAAAGGGAACATTCAAGAAAGTATTTAAAACCATTTCAACCGATCCGACGACGCAGCGGTTTTCTTATCCATTAATCAGGCTTGAGGACAATAAGGCCTATATCGCCGATCCTTTGTATACGGGCACTGTGCAAAACCAGGGCTCGATTGCCGTGTATGCATTCGACGACTGCCATTGGAAATTCAAAGGCGTTTTAGTGGACCCGAATCCCTTTCTTTTTGAACTTGTTGGGGAATCGTTTGACGTCCAGAATTGCAAAATTGCAGTGGGAACCGGTTGGAAGTCCCCCTTCCCTACTACGAACACACCCTTTTCACTATTTTTAAAATTAAAAAATAGCGAATCAAAGAAAGAAGGTTTTTTGCCTTCTTTCTTTTTCTTTTCAATTAAATTTTCATCTCATAAACTACACTTTTCTTCGGAGTAATGAAATGAACCAAAATTTTACCGACAGCGTGACGCAAGCCTTGCAAGAAGCCTTTGCCGAGGCGCAGCATTTAAATCAAACAGAAGTGAATGAAAACCACCTTCTTTGGGCCTTTTTAAAAGATAAAAATGGCTATTTTTACTCTTTGCTTGATGACTTGGAGACTTCCCCTCAAAAATTGTTTCGCGAAGTCGAAGATAGCATTGAACACCTCCCAACCTATTCCGGAACCGGGACCCAGCCCCCCAACCCATCAAGAAGTCTACAGTCGCGCATCCTTGAAGCCCAAAAAATTGCCGCCGAATGGAAAGACACTTATACAAGCAGCGACCATTTTCTGATTGCCTACTGGAAAAATGGCGGGGATCCTTTTGCCAAATGGAAAAAAACATCCTCTGTAACCCTTGAGCAACTGGAAGAGCAAATTAAAAAAATTCGCGGAGACCGCCGTATGGATTCACCAGGAGCAGAAGCTAATTTGCAGGTCCTTGAAAAGTATTGCAAAAACCTGACCGAGCTTGCCCGTAAAGGTAAGCTTGATCCTGTGATCGGGCGGGATGAAGAGATCAGACGCACCATGCAGGTGCTTAGCCGCAGGACTAAAAATAACCCCATGCTGATCGGCGACCCGGGCGTTGGAAAAACAGCCATTGCCGAGGGACTTGCCCAGCGCATTGTGCAGCAAGATGTTCCCGATTCTTTAAAAAACAGGCAGCTACTGGCCCTGGACATGGGAAGCTTGATTGCCGGCACGAAATACAGAGGAGAATTCGAAGAAAGGCTTAAGGGGATTTTGCAAGACATCGAAAAAAGCGAAGGGCAAGTCATCCTTTTCATTGATGAAGTGCATACCCTGATCGGAGCCGGAGCGACCGAAGGGGCCATGGATGCCGCCAACCTCCTAAAGCCCGCCCTGGCAAGGGGAACTCTTCATTGCATAGGAGCTACAACCCTTAATGAATACCAAAAGCATATCGAAAAAGATGCCGCCCTGGAGAGACGATTTCAACCCATTTTAGTCAATGAGCCGAGCGTCGAAGACTCAATCGCCATCCTGCGTGGCTTGCGTGAGCGTTATGAGATCTACCATGGCGTTCGAATCACAGAATCTGCCATCCATGCAGCAGTCACTTTATCTTATCGCTACATCCCTGACCGCCGCCTGCCTGATAAGGCCATCGATTTAATCGATGAAGCGGCCAGCCTGATCCGCATGCAGCTGGGCAGCCGCCCCTTGCCTATTGACAACAAGGAAAGGGAACTTGCCACTTTGATTGTCGAACAGGAAGCCATGAAAAGGGAATCGACACCTCTTGCGAAAAATGAAGTGGATAAGCTCGAAAAACGGATCGCCCAGATCAAAGAAGAGCTCAATCACTACAGGCAGCAATGGGAACAGGAAAAGAAAATCATTGAGTTATTAAAAGAAAAAAAAGACCGCCTTGAAAAATTGCGCTTCGAGGAAGAAGCTGCCGAACGAAATGCCGATTATAATCGAGTCGCGGAGCTGCGCTACAACCTTGTTCCGCAAATGCATAAAGAGATTGGAGAGGCCCAAAAGGAATTAAACAGCAAACCCAATCGGTTGCTTCAGGAAGAGGTGGACGAGCATCTGATAGCACAGATTGTTGCAAAATGGACTGGCATTCCCGTGAATAAAATGCTGGAAGGGGAAGCAGAAAGGCTTCTTCATCTGGAAAAAGAGCTTGAAAAAAGGGTTGTCGGACAGGACTTGGCTGTCAGTGCTGTCAGCGAGGCCATCCGCCGCTCCCGCTCGGGCTTAAGTGACCCCGGTCGCCCCATGGGAGTGTTCCTTTTCCTGGGGCCGACAGGCGTTGGGAAAACCGAGCTGGCCAAGGCGCTTGCTTACCAACTATTCAATCAGGAAGAGGCTTTGATACGGCTGGATATGTCCGAATACATGGAAAAGCACACCGTTTCAAAACTGATCGGCTCTCCACCGGGCTACATCGGCTATGATGAAGGCGGGCAGTTGACAGAAGCCCTGCGCAGACGTCCCTACGCTGTGGTTTTATTTGATGAAATAGAAAAAGCGCATCATGATGTCTTCAATATTTTGCTTCAGGTATTTGACGACGGCCGCCTGACAGACAGCAAAGGACGTGTGGTCAATTGCAAAAATGCCCTCTTTATCATGACTTCTAATCTTGGATCTGACCGTTTACTGGAAAAGATGGAAAGCCACCCCTCTCTTGCCAAAGAAGAAATCATGCTGGTTTTAGATCCGGTTATAAAAAATCATTTCAGACCTGAATTCCTCAATCGTTTGGATGACATTCTCCCCTTCCTTCCTTTAAAAGAAAGCGACATGGAAAAAATCGTTGTGATCCAGTTGAATTTACTAGCTAAGCGATTGCACGACCGGGATGTCGAGCTGACGTGGACGCCGCAAGTTTTAGCGCACCTTGCCAAAGAAGGGTATGATCCCCATTTTGGGGCACGCCCTTTAAAAAGGTATATTCAGCATGAGGTCGTGAATCAGCTCTCTACAGCCATTTTAGAGGGAAAAATTCCTCCTCACAGCAAGTTAAAGCTCGATTTGAAAGGGAATGAAATTAAGTTCACGATTAAGTAATACCATCTATCAAAAATAAACTTCATCACTTAAGCTATTTTAATGGTCGCTTTCCGAGCAATCATTTCTCACTTATATTCAAAGATATAAGCTTCAAAATGATTGTCGGAAATCACCTCATTATATTAGCCCAATTGACGAACTTTATTTCTGATAAATGGTATAATACCATTTCCCGAAATTAAAATCATAAATTTGACTTGTGATCACCTTCATCTTTAAAAGATCTCTCCTTGTTGATATTCAAAGATATCAACTTCGAAAAGATCTTTTAAATCTGAAGCGCTGACAAATCAACTTTA
>JAJTHR010000260.1 GCA_021298935.1 Parachlamydia sp.
GCCGGCTGGATGGCTGGACATTTAATTGGAAATGCAATCGGTAAAGTCGCTGCCGCGGCATAAAATTGATTGTGTAAATTTCAAGTTTAATCCACTCACAATAAGCAGTCGCAAAGCGCTTCCTTTGCAGCTGCTTATCTATTTATCTTTATATTGTCTTAATATAAATGACTATAATGTTATTATTCAAACAAAATTAAGTTAGGTTGTAGTTGTGATAAACTTATCAATTTTAATATCAAAAAGAGAAGGGTGCGATATTTCGCATTTAGACACACGTCCACAAAAACGCCAAAAAAAGAATGAATTAAAAGAATTCAATTTTGATAGCTTTTTGGAAGAATGGAATAAATTAAAAGAGCATGAAGATGCAAACAGCGATAGACTAGCCCTTTCAGAACGCTTTTATAAAATGAAAAAAAAGATTCCTTTCAATGCATTGCTAAAAAGCGAAGAGGCACTTGAGAATATGCGCTTTCTTTTGAATATGGCCCATCCCTGCCCAATGGACGAGAGATCAAGGGATTATGAAATCAGAATTTTAAATCGCATCAACGCCATTCTGGAAAAAGGACATTTTAAGAAAGAGGGAAAAGCACTTCAGAAAGAAATTATGCTCGATCGGCTGCCCAGTGTGATTTACGATTATGCTGCTTTAAATAGCGAGCAAGCGGAGAAAGAAATCGACCACTTGTATAGCGAGTTGGAAGAGCAAGGCTTAGATATAGCTGAAAAGAAAACTAAATATGAGCAAATTTTTTCTATTTATCATCAAGAAATCAAACGGTTTTGCGAAGTTTATAATGCTTTTTCGGGCCTTACAAATTGCGATGGCTTTAATTTGGCACACCTCTCTCTTGGCCGCTGCTACCTCAGCCTGGCTGATAGCTATTACAACGCCGGACAGGAGTATGATAAAGAAGAATTTAACGCACTTTCTCTCTCAAAATACAAGAAGGGGCTGGAATATCTTAACTTTTGCCAGGACTACTTTAGCAAGTTTTCAAATGCAGGGTCTGATGAAGACAGAGCGAGTGCAGCCGAATTGATTGCAAAATGCAAGGAAGAAATCGCGTCATTGCATATTGAAATAGAAAGGGGAGCAAAAAAAAATATGGAAAAAGAAGCTGTCAGGGATTTCGATGAATACCTGTTCGACGCTCTATTATAAGGTTAAAAATGAATAATGTTACGAGCAATAAAAGAGGGCGTGATTACCCCGTTACCAATCAACCAGCGGCCAAACGTCCCAAAAAGAATAGTGATAGTTTTAGCAGGGAAAAATTTTTGATAAAGTGGAATGAATTAATTCCTCCTGAAAAAGAATTTTCTGTTGGCACTGTTGAAACGCTATCGCAAAAATTTTACAAATTGAAGCGGTCGATCCCTTGGCGTCAACTTTTAAAAAAAGATCGCACCCTTGGTACGATTCATTTTCTTCTCAAAGTCATCCATCCATGCCCTATGAAGGAAAAAGCGAGGGATTATGAATTAAAGATATTTGAAAAAATTAATCAATTGATCGAAGAGAAGTTTTTTAAAAAGCCGGAAGCGCAACGCCTGCTACAGCACATTCTGGTCGATTGTCAGCCCAGCTTCGTTTACGATTATGCCTGCTTAAAAAACCAGCAAGCAGAATTAGAAATAAAAAAAATTGAGGCGGTTCTTACTCAATCCGATTTGGACTTTAGCCAAGTGCAATCAAACTTCGAAAGCATTTTTACCATTTTAAATGATGAAATAAAACGTTTTAGGGATGTTTTGGGCATCTATAGTCAATTGTCGATGAGCGATCCTCTTAATATTGCTCATTTGATGCTTGGTAAATGCCATAAAGCTTTTGCCGATCAATGCATCCTGGCTGGGAAGCATCACGATAGGGAAGGATTTAAAATTAAAGCTTTGTTTCATTTTTCCAAGGCAATGCCTCACTTCGATTTTTGTGAAGGCTATTTTAAAAAATATACGACCTTGGGAACCAAAGATCAACGAGATGAGTTAGAGCAGCTATTTTTAGAATGCAAGGAAGCCAACGCAAGCTTACTAAAAAACATGGAAATACAAGATGACGAAGGGATTGTTGATGCAGAGATTGTTGATGCAGAGATTGTTGATGCAGAGATTGTTGAACAAAATAGAGAGATCATTTTCAACCAGGATGTACAGGTCTTGGAAGATCCGACTTTTGATCTCACTATTGAAAAAACCCCTACCTTGCAAGAGATATTTCTTGTATGTAATCAATTAAGGGCAACCATGCAAAAAAGGGAAAAGAAACCTCTTTTAGAAGAACATGAAATTGTCATCATCAGTGATAGCGAAGAAGAGGAAATGGAGGTTGCTCCACTTTCTAAAAAATCATCTGAAGATTTTAAAGAATTATTTTCTAAATAGGGTATAGATCTCCTATCACATGGTTCCTGAAAAGACCCGATGGAATAGTGCCCAAATGACAGCTAAGCATGACTTCCTGCCCGTTTTTATTTCGCGCAAGCAGCCGGATTTGGCTTTCTGGCGTTGCGCTTAACTGGGCAATTCCTCTTTTCCAGTCGGAATACCCTTCCTGAATAATTTGGTGAAAGTGAATGGCGAATTGATCGGGGCTCCATCCAAGAAGTATTTTGGATTGCTGATTGGAAAAAATCAGCTTTCCCTCTTTGGGCGAATAAAGCAGCACAAGCCCTTCTTTTTCACTACGCAGACCATCGTAGAGCCTGCGCTGATCGATGGCAAAATTGGAAGAGGTGAATTCACGGTAGCGCGACGTTTCTGTTGCATGATAATTCCCTCCAGTAAACTTCTGAGCCATTTGCAGGCATTTATTCAATAAGGCATTTCCTTCCGCTGCCGTTCGGATAAATTTTTCTTGCAAAAGGGAACTGTCAAATGCTGAGGCACCCACCTTAAAGTTTTCAAGAATCGTTTTAGAGCTCCCTGTCGGAATTTTGTCTTTTTCATCTTCATTCAAATAAAGCAATGTTTTAATTTCGTAGCTTAAATCATGCACTTTCGTATCGAGTTGAAAAATTTGATCCTGTCTTTTCTCCATTTCCCCCCGCTGCTCTTCCATCATTTGCTGGAGGGATTGAATTTGTAATTGCTTCTGCCTGAGCTGTTCTTCTGTAAATAATTTATAATCGCTAAAATCCTGGGCTGTTTGCTGCACTTTTGCTTCCAGCTGCTCTTTTAGGTCGGCCAGCATTTTTAATTCTTGCAGCTTGCTTTCATAATCTATCAAATATTTATTTTTTTCTTCCTGAGATTCCCGCAGGGCTGTTTCGAGCAAGTTCATCTGTTTTCCAGGGTCTTTAACAGGATGCAGGCTGCTTTCCAACCCTTCATAGGAAAGCGGAAGTTCAATGGAGGTGACCTTAGGCTCTTTTTCTTCCATAAAGTCAAGCTGTGTGATAGAAGGCGTTTCCTTTTCCGGAGAACTTCTTTCCAGCTTGAATAAAAGAACAATGAAAATTAGGGAAAAAAAGGCTGTCGTCAAAAGTCCGAATGAAATGATCGGCCAGCTTTTTGCAGGCGGCAAAAGCCAGATGGCATATCCTGCAAAGAAAAGCACAGGCGTCAAGTAAAATAAAAGAACCAGGCCTGAGAAAAAATGGCGGTAATTTTTTAAAATCATGCAAGTTAGGTTATCTGACAGGGGTTTTAAGTTGAAGTCTATTCTATCCCTTGTTATGTTTTGTACAAACTTCTCAGATTGAAAATACCAATGACCTCCAAAAATGCAAAGCTTATTGTTATTGATGCAAACCGCATTCAAAAAGAATATTTTAAAGATCTTTTTAGATTTAGAGAATTGTTTTATTTTTTTGCCTGGCGCGATATTTTAGTCAGATACAAGCAGACTTATCTGGGGATCTTATGGGGGCTGATCCGCCCCTTACTTAACATGGCCATCTTTGCCTTTGTCTTTGGCAAAGTCGCCAATCTCTCTTCCGACAAAGTCAGCTATCCGCTCTTCATATTAGCTGGAATGGTCCCCTGGCAGCTTTTTGCCAGCTGCCTGCTTGAAACAAGCAATAGCTTGGTCAACAACGCACCGATGATTTCAAAAGTCTATTTTCCACGGATGATCCTTCCTGTCAGCTACATTATCGTCAATTCAATCGACTTTTTGATCAGTCTTGGACTGCTATTTATATTATTTATCGCCACGGGAGCCGCTTGGCCGCCCACATTGCTTTTTTTACCGGTCTTTATTTTTCTTGTCCTCCTACTTTGCCTGGGAGCCAGCCTATGGATGGCGGCGATCACCGTCCGGTACCGTGATTTCCGTTTTATTGTCCCGTTTGTCACTCAATTCGGGATGTTTATCTCTCCAGTCGGCTATGGCAGCTTTCTTGTGCCTGAAGGGTGGCGCTGGCTCTATTTTATCAACCCTATGGCAGGCCTCATTGAAGGGTTCAGGTGGTGCTGCTTTGGCATTTACCACGAAGATTTTCCCGCGGCCCTTGCTATTTCATGTGCCATTAATGGGGTCATTCTTGTGACAGGCTTTCGCTTCTTCAGAAAGATGGAACGTATTTTTGCGGATATTATCTAATGAATATTGTAGAAATTGAAGATCTATCGAAAAAGTTCCACCTTATGCATGAGAAGGATAATCCTTATGCCTCATTAAAGGAAATTATTTCTGATTGGTTCAGGCAGCTTCCCCGACGGCTAACCGGGCGTGCTGCCCCAAAAAGGTCAACCGAAGATTTTTGGGCTCTAAAAGATCTCAACTTAACCATCGAGGAAGGGGATCGCATTGCCTTGCTCGGCCGTAACGGCGCCGGCAAGTCCACTTTCTTAAAGCTTTTATCCCGTATTACAGAACCCACGACCGGTCGCATAAAAATTCGCGGACGGGTAGCCAGTCTGCTCGAAGTAGGGACAGGCTTTCACCCTGATTTGACCGGGCGGGAGAACATTTTGCTTAATGGGGCCATCATGGGGATGAGCTACCAGGAAATGAAATCTAAATTTGATGAAATAGTCGCTTTTGCCGATATCGAAAAATTCTTGGATACCCCGATTAAGCGCTATTCCAGCGGCATGTTTATGCGCCTTGGCTTTGCCATAGCAGCCCATTTGGATGCCGATCTATTGATTGTGGACGAAGTGCTGGCAGTCGGGGATGCGCAATTTCAGGAAAAATGCCTAAAAAAAATGAATGAGATGGGAGCGCAGGGAAGCACGGTTATTTTTGTCAGCCATAATATCAATTCAGTACTTTCCTTATGCAACAAGGGAATCTTTTTAGAAAAAGGGAGGCTCAAGGCGTACCTACCGATTGAAGAGACGTTAAGCCTCTACATTCAAAGCTGTCCCACAGCCGGCCTTTCGTGGAAGGGACAGGCGGGTGACGAGCATATTCAAATCATGACGACCCACTTGACTCCCCCCCAGACAGACGCGGGCTTTTTTTATCAAGGCGAGATTCCTTCGCTTCAGGTCGATTTTGACGTCTTGAAGCCCCATCCCGATTTGCTGCTAGGGTTTTCAATTCTCAATTCACATAACCAGCCGATTGCCCGCTCACGTCTCTGCGACCATCAGGAGCACTATCAGCTCACATCTAAAAAAGGGGCCCATTCTCTTGCCTTCCCCCTTGATTTAAACCTCTTCCACCCGGGCGAATACAAAATTAAGATGGAGTGTTCGCTGCTCAATAAGAAAAAAATTCTGAAAGATGATATCGTTCTTAAGTTTGCCGTCTGTTCTCAAAATAAAATCATCAAGCAAGAAGCAGGCGTTGAAAAAGAAGGCATTAGTCTTGGCAATCGTTGGACCGTATCATAATTTAAAAAAACTTTTTTCTAAGGGATCCGGGAAATTTTTTCGAACAATTTTTGCCCAATATATGAAATCGAATAACGGCGTAAGCCCCTTTGAGCATTTGCCTTGTGAATTTATTCAAAAGATCTGCTTATTCATCTGCTCCTTTTGGCAGAGGTGAGTTTTTAAGTCGATGCTATAATTTGATGGCCTGGATGATTTTTATGCCAGGTCATTTTTTCATATTCAAAGCCGGCTGCAAAAAAGTAGAAGCTCATGGTCTTGTAAGCTAAATAGGCATCAAAGAAAATCATATTAATGACAAATGCCACTGTCATCCACTTGAGCTGCCGATTGATGGCGCTTATGGCAGCAAAAAAGCGGTAATAGAGATACGAACCAATAATTCCCACTTCGATAAAGATGCGCAGCAAGCCCCCGTCCAAGGCGGACCATGCAAAACCGGGTCCCAGCCCCTGTAAATAGACTTCCGGATGATTCACGAAGACCTTCATCACAAAAATCCACTTATGAATGCGCATCCACCAGCTCATGTCATATTCTTTTGCCGAAATCACTTCATTTCCTACCGGGTTTTTATCCATGTCGATTTTATCCCAAACGATTTCAGCTAAATGGATGTTCTGCATGGAAAAAAGGCTTGCACTGCGTGAAGAGACGGCATCCGTTTGAAAAATGCCAAAAGTGATGGCGGCAATTAAAAGAGGGAGGATGCAAAGCGCAGCGATAAAGGAGCTTTTTGAGCGCCAATTGATCTCTTCCTTCATTTTTCCCGCAAAGCAAAAAAATAAGGCGACAATGGAAATGCGGTTGCCGGTAAAAATGACAAACAAGCTAAACAGGACAAATAGCAAATAGGGCTTTAACTTTCCCCAGGCAAAACGGGAAAGGGGAGTTGAGAAGAAATAATCGGTTCGCGGATTCGAATGATTGCTAAAAAGAATGTAGCAAAAAAGGAGATTGAGAAGCAATCCCATCTCGGAAGGGAAGGAAGCGACCCCTTGCACGCGGCTTGAAACATCGTCAGAATATCCTCCGACACTCACTCCGCCTGCCAGGTTGAGCTTTTGCAATGTCATAATAAAAAAATTCCAGGCAAAAAAGGCGGGCAGCATCCATGTGCAGTCAAAGCGGGAGGCAAGCGAGCCGATATAGAAAAATAAGAAGTACTCAAGCAGGCGGACGGCATAAAAAATTTTGGCATCCAAAGGCAAATGTCCAAGTGCCACTAAAAGTCGATTAGAAAAAAAGGAGACAAGGCAAAAGAGGGTCAGGCCCAATATCCATTTTTCAAGCGGTTCGATTTTTTTGCGCAAAAGGGCATGGGAAAAGAAAAAGAGGGAGGCAAAAATGAACAGGAAAAGATCATCAATCCGGATGCCTGCCGTTTCTGAGCCCAATTGAATGAGGTTGATTTTGGGCAAAAAAAGCAGGGGGAGAAGGAAATACAGGATAAAAAGAGATAGCTTTTTATCAAAAAATCTGACCATACCGGCAAATTTATCATGCCTGCAGATTGTTGGCAAAGCGTTTTTTCCGCTTCCGATTTAATTCGAAATAGGGTAAGAATAGTGTCCATTTTCTTCTTTGTTATTGGTTAATAATGAAATATTTACTTTTTGCCTGCCTTTTGATTTTTTCTGCCTGCTCCCGCCCTTGCTACCATTACGATATCTTTGGAGCAGACGAATTTGTGATCGATTCTTATAAAATCCGCCAGGGAAAACTGGCCATCCTTGATATGGAAGGAATTGACTTGGGGGACCTACCGTGCGAGGCGATGGAGGAATACCAGGACGTCATCTCTGAAGATGATATTCTCAATATTGTAGTCTACCATCCGAAAAGGCGTGATTTAATGGATTCGATCCAATTTATCAATCAGGCTGTCGGTTTTCGCGTGACCGAAGGGATGATCCGCCTTCCTGACCTGCATCCTATTTATCTGGCAGGACTGACTTTGGAAGAGGCAAAAGAATCCATTCAAAACTGCTACCGTGAACATATCCAGGATATGGAAGTATTTTTAAGCTATACCAATCGTCTTTCACGCAAAGTTGAATTGTCGGGCAATGTAAGCGTGCCTGTCATCCCGGTCGACGGCAAAATTAGGCTGTTTGAAGTGCTTGCCTTGGCCAGGGTTCCGAACGATGCCAATTTTTTCAAAAGCTACGTGGTGCGGGATGGAGAACAGCTGCCGGTCGATTTTTATAAATTGATGAATCTTGGAGATATGAGCCAAAATATCGTCATGCAGGGAGGCGATAAAATTTTTATTGCTGACAGAAGCGATTCGAATGTCATGGTGATGGGTGAAGTGGGGATGCCACGTGCCGTCAGCCTGCCGTATGGGTTTATGTCGTTGCGTGAAGCCCTTGTTTCCGCCGGAGGAATCCCATTTACAGGCAATCGCGATTGCATCCATGTGATCCGTGGAAATATGCAGAATCCTAAAATTTACGTCTTATCGTGGGACCATATTGTACATTTGCCGAACGACAGCCTGCTGCTCATGCCGGGGGATACTGTGTATGTTTCCGAGAAGCCGATTACACAATGGAACCGTTTTATCGAACAACTTTTGCCTAGCTGCTTAGGCCTGCAAACAGCTTACGGAACCTATCGCTTACTGAACAATTAAAAGAGAGTCTCCTCGGTGGATAAGCAAAAAAATAGCGAAGACAAGCTTTACATTACGTTTGCAGACATCCTTTCCTTGTTTAAAAAGTCAAGACTCACCCTTTTTAAATGGATGATTGCCTTTGCCTTTTTAGGCGCCCTGGTGGCTTTAACGAAACCGATCCGCTATAAGGCAGAAGCCACATTCAGGGAAAAAAGCATCAAGCCGGGAGTCATATCTAATTCTCTGATCCAATTGTTCGGCAACGAATCAGCGAGCGGTCAGGAACAAGAAGCCGTCACGATGATTAAATCGCGCCGCATTTTGCAGGAAGTTATTGAAAAAATGCATCTTCAGGCGGTAATTGTGCAACAATGCAAGGAGGAACACCTTGTGCGCCTGATGCGTCGCAACGTGCAATTGGCCTGGGCTGCATTTAAAAAATCCGCGAAACCAGTGCTTGCAGATCCTTCCTGCCCCCTGAAAATTGTTCAACTTTCTTATAAAGGAGAAATTCCTTTAGCCTTTAACATCAACCTTAAAAGAGATGGTGAATTTGATGTCAGAGATGCGCGCGAAGGCAACATAAGTTATGGCCAAGGGCGTCTTGGACACCCTTTTAAATGGGAGCAATTAAATTTTACACTAGCGTCGGATCAAAAAGATCTCCCTCCGCAGCTTTTTTCTTTAAAAGTCGATTCTCTGCCAGAGACAGTTAAAAGGCTTGGCAAGGAGCTTCTTATAGAGAATGAGAAAAATGATAAAGGGGTTTTAAGATTCACCTATATGGACCGGGACCGCTACCGGGCTGCTGACTTTATTAATCTGACGCTTGATTATTACCAAAATTACCAAAAAGTTAATCATGACAAGCTGGCAAGGCTGCAACTGGATTACCTGCATTCAAGGCAAGGGGAGCTGGCCTCGAATTTGAATAGCATTATGCAAAAGCATGCAAGCTTCCTCGCAAACGACCTCTATAATTCCGGCTTTATCGATTCAGACAAGGAAATGGAATTTTTAGCGAAAAGCCAGCATGAGTACAGAGGTAAATTGCTGGCGAATGAGTTGGAGATTAAGCGCCTTGAGTCATTGCACCCCAATAGCATTTACGAAAGCTACCAGGCTACGGAAGGAAATTCCACTCTGATCAATCATATTCTTGTAGGTATCCGTGAAAACAAGCAGCGCAGAGATGCGCTTGAGATCGAAATCCAGAAAAAAGGGGCCTCGCACTCGGATGAGCTAAAAAAATCGTTTGAGAGCCAGATAGCTGAGTTAAAAGAGGTTCAACAGTACACGCATGAACTGCAGGATCTGCTTGACCGTTTCTATCAACATCTGCCGCCCAATCCCTCTCCTTTATTGAATGATCCTCGTTTCCTTATGGCTGGCTGGTTTGAGCGCCTGGATAGGCTTGAGCTGGAAGATCCGGTTGAGTGGCAAAAAACAAGGGATAGCTTTCAATTTTATCTGACTAATTTGGAGCGTCTTTTTAGTGTGCATGAAAAAATACTGCTGGAGCGGCTGACCCATCAGCAAAACCCCACCTTGGACTATCAGGGCATCGACATCAAATTGTCTGAAGAATTGTATGCTGATTTTTCCAGGCAGCTCATCCGTCTTGAATCGACTATCCGTCAAAATTTATTTTATATCAAACAGCTGGGCGATCCGAGTTTCGAAATGACTTCTTTGAGCTCGGACTTAACAGACAATGTCAGCCAGGATATGATTGGCAAGGCCAGTACTCTCGTCCTTACCCTGAAGGATCTAAATAATCAAAGTGTCCGCGAACAACAGCGTTTAAAAGATGAACTAAAGCTGCAAAAATCCTTTTTAACCTTGCACCTTGAGCAAATGGTCGCATTGATGGATTTGCAAAAACAGGTTCTAGAGGAAAAGATTTTTGCTTTGCAGAATGTCAGCTTGGAACTCATCCATCAAAATATCTCCCTGCAGGAGACTACCCTTAAAGATTATATCGCATCATGGATTGAAAACTTGCGCCAGGAAAGGACACTTATCAAGCAGCACTTGCGTCAAATCCATAAGGAGATGGCTGGCTTACCGAATAAATGGGTGGCTGAAAAGCTGATTCAGCAGGAAGTCGAAACCAATCGAATGATCGTTGAAGAGATCGCAAAAATGGTCGAATCAAAAAATATTACGCATAATTTGGAAGTCATACAATCAGCTCCTATTGACATTGCATTGCCTCCTGTCTATCCGCTTTCACCCAATCCACTTTTCGCAGCTGTGCTAGGCGGTATTTTTGGCATGATTATCGGATCAGGGTTTATTCTTGGCTCCACATTAAGAAAGGGAATGCGGGCATCTCCTGATAATCTAAAATTAATGGGTCTGCATGTGAGCGGGCTCATTAATAGTAAAGGATTGAAAACATCGCCCCCTTCAAGCAAGGTGTTGGAGACATTACGTCGTTTAAATCGTTATGTTGAGCCGCAGGGCGGGCTTTCACAGCATCTTTTACTCATTTTGGGGGAGGGGCCAGACTATTCTGCACGATTCTCTGAGCTGTTAAAGAAGCAGAGCAAAAGAACAATTGTGCTGAATTTAGATTTTAATGCCCCTTCAGAAAAAAAAGAGGGACTGCTTCCCTATCTTGAAGGGAAAATTTCCTTCCCTTCAATTATAGCTGGAGAGGCCTTCGATCAGATTGAAGCTGGGGGAACCACTTCGTTTGCTATTGAATGTCTGACCTCCCCCTATTTCATCAAGCTAATAAAGGAGCTTGAAGGAAAGTATGATTGGATCATTTGCAAGACGCATCGCATGCCCGCGAGTGGAGAAGCCGAGAGCTTAATCCCTTTCTTTGGAGCCGTAGCTGTTTCCATCACCGAAGAAAAAACGGATGAGCTTCGCTTCTATGAGCAGTGGGCAGGTGATCTAAGGCACAAAATCACTTTCCTGTTTGCCAATGGTTAATTATGCCGTCATTATAGTGACGCATCAAAGCGAAGCAGTGCTGGGCGATTGCCTCGCTGCTTTGCGCATGCAAACGCAGCCGCCGGCAAAAATCATCGTCATCGACAGCGCTTCCACCCATACCGGCTACCTGACATCTGAAGAAGACATTTTATGCCTATTGCAAAAGGAAAATGTCGGTTTTTGCAAAGGAAATAATCTTGGCTATTCCCAGGTTGATCAAAAGACAGAATTTGTTTTATTCCTCAATCCTGATGCCTTTCTTCCTCCGGTTTTCATGCAGGAGGCGCTCGGCATTATGGAAAGCCACCCCTCCTTGGGAGCCCTCTCAAGTGTTCTGTTAGGCTATGATCCCTTTCGGAAAGAGGCGACCGGAAGGGTGGATTCTACTGGCATATTCAGAACGTGGTATGGTAAGTGGTATGATCGGGATCATGGGGCCAAATGGACGGGCACACAAGCCGAGTGTCTGGAAGCCGTTCCGGCTCTATGCGGAGCTTTAATGCTATGCCGTCAAAAAGCCGTTCAAAGTGTACTGATCGGCCAGCATGAGGTGATGGATGAGCGTTATTTTATGTATAAGGAAGATATCGATCTTTCGCTGCGCCTTCGACAAAAAGGATGGGAAGTGGCGATTGCCCCTCAGCTGATCGCCTACCATTGCCGAGGATGGAACAAAAAACGGTCGTGCGTGCCGAAAAGCTTGCGCCTGATGTCGGCCCGCAATGAAATGCGCCTCTATGCCCGCCTGAAATCACCCTGCATCCTATACTCAGCCATCAAATACATGGCTGTCAAGTGGCTGAATGTCTAATTCTTGCGCATGATAGTAATGAACTCATGCTCATTTTTAAGGCATGCTTCGATATCAAAAGCGATTTTTAGTTCTTTTTTTAAGGCTAAAAACATTTCCAGCATTTCACTTTGCGTCCATACATGGAAGTGAATGCTATAGTCAATATCCACTAACCGCTTGATTTCCTGGCTGATCTTCTCTTCCCCTTCCACCTTATCGACAAGGCGCACCCATTCTTCAAAATGAATAATTTTGGAATTTTCAGGCCCCTCAGCATGGTCTCTAATTAGATGTTCAATTGTGGTGGCGGGCCGTTCACGATCAAAGGTATAACGTTTATCCGGAAGGGCAATATAAAGAATCCCGCCTTTCTTTAGCACCCGGAACATATTGCCGAGCGTTGAAAAAGGGTCCTGACAATGTTCTACAAAATGGTTCGCTATAACGAAATCCTGTGATTCGTTCGGGACAGTAGAGAGCGACTCGCCGTTATCGATGATGTTAACAGGGACAAGGGGAAGTTTTGATAATTCAGGGTAATGTTTTTTAAGATCAGCAACCGACATGCGGTCGACATAGCTGACAAAAGCTTTGCTGCTGACATACAGGGGATTGTGCAAAGCCCCGATTTCAATCCCCTTACCTTTAAGATAGGCTTTCGACAATTGCTCTCGTCCTAAATGATTCGATCCATTTTTTTGGCGAAGAAATTTTTTAATACGCACCTTAATGGGCTCTGGCAGAAGTGATTTTAAAGTCGCTAGCATGCAGTTAACCTTTGATTAATTTTTTAAAAAATTAGCAGGCACAAAATAATAAGTCCATAGGGATTTGCGTATAAATTCGGCAACTCAAATTTTATTAATAATTTGTTCCTTTGTTATAAGTTTTATAATTTTTACTATAGTTGTTAATTAGTTAACCACAGAGCTCACAGATTACACAGAGAGAGGATTAGTCCTCCAGTTATGTCTCTGAAAAAAGGTTATTACTTTTTTTTCTTCTCTGTGACCTCTGTGTTTCTGTGGTTGTAATTAATTTATAATCAGTAGTTTGATAATGAAATTCAATGTGTAACAAGGCTATCAATGGCCCAAAATGGCAAAAAGGGGGGTTCTAACCCTCTTTTAATTGACACACCATTTTCAATAGTTTATTATTAGTACCTAAATTCTTAAAAAAAGGGTAATTATGAGCGAAGAGCCGGCCTTCTATTCACGCGAAGAGGGTGACTACAAGTATGGGTTTGTCACAAACGTTGAGACCGAAAGTCTTCCTAAAGGCTTGAACGAAGAGACGATCCGTGCGATTTCTGAAAAGAAAAAAGAGCCGGCTTTCCTGCTTGACTTTCGTTTAAAAGCCTATCAAAAGTGGCTAGAGTCCGAAGAACCTGTCTGGGCAAATGTCAACTACCCAAAAATTGATTTCCAAAATATCACTTATTATTCCGCCCCTAAGAAAAAGCCTGTTTTAAATAACCTCAACGAAGTGGATCCTGAAGTTTTAAAGACTTTTGAGCGGCTCGGCATTCCACTCGACGAACAAATGCGGCTGAGTAACGTAGCCGTGGACATGGTTTTTGACTCGGTCTCTATCGGCACGACCTTCAAAAAGAAGCTAGAAGAGGCAGGGGTGGTCCTTTGCTCGATCTCAGAAGCGATGCACACTCATCCGGAAATCATAAAAAAGTACCTTGGAAGCGTTGTTCCCTTGGGCGATAATTATTACGCCACATTGAACTCCGCTGTCTTTACAGACGGCTCTTTTGTGTACATTCCGAAAGGTGTGCACTGCCCCATGGAGCTTTCAACTTATTTCAGGATCAACGATAAAGAATCGGGGCAGTTTGAGCGCACCCTAATTGTGGCCGAAGAAGGATCCTATGTCAGCTATTTGGAAGGGTGCACTGCTCCTGCTTTTACCACGAATCAGCTTCATGCGGCTGTCGTGGAACTGATTGCCCTGGATGATGCCCAAATCAAATATGCCACGGTCCAAAACTGGTACTCAGGCAATCCTAAGACAGGCGAGGGGGGCGTGTACAACTTTGTGACGAAACGGGGCCGCTGTGCAGGCGTCCGCTCTAAAATCTCCTGGACCCAGGTCGAGGTGGGGGCTGCCATCACATGGAAATATCCAAGCTGCATTTTACAAGGCGACCATTCGGTCGGCGAATTCTATTCCGTCGCTTTGACGAACGGACACATGCAGGCCGACACAGGGACAAAAATGATCCATCTTGGCAAGAATACCCGCTCGACGATCATTTCCAAGGGGATTTCGGCTGATCTATCCCATAACAGCTACCGCGGACTTGTCAAGGTAGCCCCTAGGGCAGACGGCGCGCGTAATTATACGCAATGCGACTCGATGCTTGTTGGCGATCGATGCTCCGCCAATACGTTTCCCTACATTGAAGTGGGGAATGCAAGCAGTCAGGTGGAGCACGAAGCCTCCACCTCAAAAATGAATGAAGAACAACTATTTTATTTTCAATCACGCGGAATTTCAAGAGAAGATGCCGTTAACCTGATTGTCAATGGCTTTTGTAAAGATGTTATCAAAGAGCTTCCTTTGGAATTTGCGGCCGAAGCGCAAAAGCTTTTAGCGATCAAATTAGAAAATTCTGTCGGTTAATACAAGGATCACAATGTTAGAGATTAAAGATTTGACAGCTACTGTCGACGGCGCCCCCATATTAAAAGGCATCAACCTGCATGTAAAGGCAGGGGAGATCCACGCGGTCATGGGACCGAATGGAGCAGGCAAATCCACGCTTGCCAAAGTCCTTGCAGGACACCCATCCTATGAAGTGACAAGTGGCGAAATCTGGTTTAAAGGTCAAAACCTGGTTGAAATGGAGCCGGAAGAAAGGGCTCATTTGGGCTTATTCATGAGCTTTCAATACCCTGTGGAAATTCCAGGGGTGAGCAATAGCCAATTCCTGCAAATTGCTTTAAATGCAAAAAGAAAGGCGCAAGGGGAACCGGAATTGGATGCAGAAGCCTTCGAAAGGCTGCTTGATGAAAAAATGAAGCAGATGGAAGTACGGCCGGACCTCCGAAGCCGTAATGTCAATGAAAATTTCTCAGGCGGTGAAAAGAAACGCAATGAGATCCTGCAAATGGCTGTTTTGAACCCTTCCATGGCCGTGTTGGATGAAACCGATTCAGGCCTCGACATCGATGCCATGCGCATTGTAGCGCGCGGGGTCAACCAGCTCATGAATCCTGAAAGGGGCCTTTTAATGATTACTCACTACCAGCGCTTGCTCGATTACATTAAACCACACTTTGTGCATGTCATGCTGGATGGCAAAATTGTGCAGTCGGGTGGGCCTGAATTAGCCTTAAAGCTGGAAGAAAAAGGATACGATTGGCTGGCGAAGAGCCCTGCAACCGGAGCTCCGGTATGATCCTCGACATGGAAATTGAAAAACAGCTTTTTACCACCTTGCTTGAGAAACAGCTTTCACACGGACTGGCGAACGGGCCCTTGCTCAAATCGCGCCAGAAAGCGTGGGAGCAATTTTTGTCTTTGGGTCTACCGACAAAGCAGTCGGAGGTGTTCCGCTATATCAAGCTGCGCCAGCTTTTTGCGCAAAACTATGATGGTGGAGAGGCGCTGGAAATTTCCAAAGAGCAGATTGCCTCTTATGTTTTAGAAGAATGCCGCAGATCCTGCATTGTCTTTGTGAATGGCCGTTATGTTCCAACTCTTTCACAAGTAGAAGCCATTCCAAATCAAGTCGTCATTTCCACGCTTGAAGAGGCAGCCGGAACGTTTGGGACGCTGCTCAATAATCACTGGAACAAAGCGTTGAAAGAAGAGAAGGACCCTTTTGCCATTGTCAATGGGGCGTTGCACCGCGAAGGGGCTTTTATTTACATTCCTCCTAAAGTAGAGGTGGAGTGCCCGGTCCAGCTGCTGCATTTTATCCAGGCTGATGGCAAACCGGTCATGCTAATGCCGCGTCTGAATGTGTTTGCCGGCTCCCGGTCGCATATCAAGCTTGTCTCCACGCATCATGAGGCGCGGCAAGAGGCCTATTTTGTCAACCAGGTGGCTGATTTTGTGGTGGACGAGGCAGCGCACGTGCATTATACGCAAATCAAATACGGTTTTCATCCGAAGGCATGGCATTTTGAAGCGGTAAGAGCAGCAGTTAAGGGAGGAGCTACCTTTACGACGGTCGGCGCCACCGAAGGGAGCTTGACGGTGCGCAATGATTATCATGTGATCCTTGCAGGAGAAAATGCCGAAGCGTTATTAAATGGAGTTTGGATGCTGGCTGATTCGCGCGAAGCGCACACCAATGTCCTGATCGATCACCAGGCTCCGAATTGCCGTTCGTATCAGCTTTTTAAGGGAGCGCTCAATGATTTTAGCCGCTCGAGCTTCGAGGGTAAAATTCTCGTGCGCCAGGCAGCCCAGAAAACAGAAGCCTTCCAGCTGAACAACAATTTGCTTTTGCATAATCATGCGCATGCCGACAGCAAGCCGAATTTGGAAATTTTTGCCGATGATGTGAAAGCCTCCCACGGGGCGACGGTCGGACAGTTAGACCATGAACAACTTTTTTACATGCGGACAAGAGGATTTCCGGAAGAGGAAGCAAAAAATCTATTGATTTACGGTTTTGTGGAACAAGTGGTTGAAAAAATACCTGTTCCTTCGTTAAGAGAACAGATTTCCGATAAAGTTGCACGTTATACCAAAAAAGGGTGACCCATGAATGAAGCAGGCCATTTGCTGGATATCCAAAAAATTAGGGGCGATTTCCCGATGCTGCAAAAAAGCATGCATGGTAAACCGCTGGTTTATTTTGATTCGGCTGCGACTGCTCAAAAACCTCAGGCTGTGATCCAGACGATTGCAGATTTTTACGCCAATCATTACGGTACCGTTCACCGGGCGGTCTACGAGCTGGCCACTTTTTCCACTCAAGAGTACCAGAATGTGCGTCTAAAGGTAAAAGAATTCCTGAATGCCCGCAAAATGGAAGAAGTTATTTTTACGCGCGGTACGACTGAATCGATCAATATGGTTGCCTACTCCTTTGGTAAAGCTTTTATCAAGCCGGGGGATGAGATTCTCATCAGCGCGATGGAGCATCACTCTAATATCGTCCCCTGGCAGATCATGTGCGAAGATCGGGGGGCCGTATTGAAAGTGGCGCCCATGAATGAGAGAGGGGAGCTGCTTATCGACGAGTTCAAAAAACTTTTGAATCCAAAAACCCGCCTGGTTGCGATCACCCATATTGCCAATTCGCTCGGCACTGTCAACCCAATTAAAGAGATCATTGCTTGCGCCCATCAGGCCGGGGCTAAGGTGCTTGTGGATGGGGCGCAAAGCGCTCCCCATTTGAAAGTGGATTTGCAGGATTTAGATGCCGATTTTTTTGTTTTCTCGGGACATAAAATGATGGGCCCGACGGGCATCGGCATTTTATATGGCAAGGAAGAGCTTTTGGAAGCCATGCCGCCCTATCAGGGGGGTGGAGATATGGTCGAAACAGTCACGTTTGACAAAACAACCTATAATGCGCTGCCTTTGAAATTTGAGGCAGGCACGCCGATGATTGCCGAAGTAATGGGCCTGGGCGCTGCCGTTGATTATTTGAATCACATCGGACTTGATGTGATTCAGGCTTATGAGCAGGAGCTGCTTGTGTATGCAACCGAAAAGCTGAGCGCTTTGGATAGGCTGCAGATTATCGGCCGGGCGGCCCACAAAGGCTCATTAATCAGCTTTGTCATTCAAGGGATCCACCCCCTGGATATTGGAACACTCCTTGATTTGAAGGGGATCGCCGTGCGTACAGGGCATCATTGCGCCCAGCCTGTCATACGCTTCTTTAACGTACCGGCCACGACGCGCGCCTCGTTCACTTTTTACAATACATTTGAAGAGATCGATTATTTCGAAGAGGCCTTGCGTGAAATTATCTCAAGGTTTTAATGCGTATTTCGACCCAAGAGGCAGCTGAGCGATTGCAAAAAGGATCTGTAGTGGCTCTCCCCACTGAAACGGTGTATGGGCTTGCCGCTTCCCTTTACCATACGGAAGCGATCGAAAAAATTTTTCAACTTAAAGGCAGGCCGCGTGAAAATCCTTTAATTGTACATGTCGCCAGCCCTGAAGAAATTCTTTCATTTACACAAACGGCTCCTCTCTTCTATGAACAACTGGCGAAAGCCTTTTGGCCGGGCCCCCTGACACTGGTGCTACCGATTCGTGAGGAGCTCATCCCCTCCCTGGTACGTGCGAATTTAAGTACTGCGGGCTTTCGTATTCCTAACCATCCTCTGACACGTGAAGTATTAAAAAAAACGGGACCGCTTGTCATGCCGTCAGCCAATCTATCAGGCAAGCCGTCTGCCACCCTAGCCGAGCATGTTGAAATCGATTTTGGAGGGGATTTTCCAGTTCTGGATGGAGGTTCATGTCAGCAGGGAGTGGAATCAACTATCCTTGTTTATGAAGAGCCACATTGGGTGGCGGGAAGGCTAGGTTCGCTTCCCCTGGAAGCATTTGAAGAACTATTGGGATATCTTCCTGAATATGGCCACAGATCACCATCGCAGCAGCCTATTTGTCCCGGACAAAAATTCCGCCATTACGCTCCTGAAGCCACCCTTTTGCTTCAGTCGTCATATGCATCAGGGTTTTGTGTGCTTGGCTTTATTGAGCGGGAATACAAAGGGGCGGGCCGCATCATGCATATGGGATCCCTGAATGATCCTAACGAAGTAGCCGGTAATCTCTACCGGCTTCTAAGAGAATTGGATCAGGAAGGAATCGGGGAAGCGTGGGTCGATATGAATTTTCCTGACGACTTTTTGTGGAGGTCGATTCGCGAACGGCTTCTTAAAGCGGGCAGCAAATAAACGTTTTATCGAGATAAAAGCGTTTATTTTTATCTTTGTTATTTATGCCCTACATTAAATTTTCCGCAAAATCCAATTTTTTCTAAAATCATCGCACAATAAACAAGATGGCTCTTCAAAAGCTTCTCGCCTAGTACAGGATTTGCATCCATATTTTTTAAAATGGTATTCGTATTAAATTTTATATGAAGTAATTTATTCATTTCTTCTAATGAGAGAGACTTATCAGTTTTATAAATCTTAATTTGAATAAACCTTTTCCGCAGAGAAGCATTCAATTGCTCGATCGAGCCAAGACAATTTTTAAGAATCATATTTTGGACTAATTCTATTTCCTCACCTTCTGTAGTGGATGCAAAGACAGCTCTTGTCACAACCTGGTAACATCCTACGAAACCGGCCTCTGAAACTTGATTGAGGTAATCCTGTAAATAGTGTCCTACAGCGACTAATAATTCCTTAGATTCAGCATGCAGGGTTAGGAGCAAGAGATGTGTAAAGTCAAAATCTTTGTTTGCAAGTTGGCTCAATACCTCAACTGAGCGTACCTGCTTCATCGTTAATGGCTGTGTAACAGCAATCTCAATGTTTTTTTGTTTAATTAAAAAATTAAGATTTTCAATATTAAATTTAAATGAGTTCAACACTTTCTCAGAGTCATTAATTGCTTGCTCTCCTAACACATGATACTGATTCGCCTTAATGGAAAAATTAATTTCGAATCCCAAGTTTTCAATTTTTTTACCATAAAAATTGAGATAATTGGAAAGGAGAGATGTTAATTGCCCCATTCCCATATCGGCATTCATTGTGGGGGGTGTAAAATCCTCATTGATAAAATCTTCAATTTCTAGATTAGTTGGTTTCTTTGCTCCTACTACATTGCTCATTTTATAATCAACCACACAAGTTCCGAGCAATAATTGATTCAGTTCTTTAATTCTTGCATCAAATAGTTTAAAGTAAGGAATTAATGGACCGGGCACGTTAACCTTTCTAACAGGTTTTTTGGGTGCAGTCTTGTTTTCTAGTGTTGGTTGAAAACCCCTATCCAATTTTTTTTGGATAGCTTGTGAATAGAGGGCATTTACTTCATTGTAATATTGTTTTCTGTCTCCATTACGGTTTACTCTATAATAAAGACTATTTATTTGGACAATATCATTCATTAAGTATGGGTTAATTAATTGATTTTTATTAAATTCAAAAATTTTTGCCTTAATGTTTTTATACAAGTTGTTATTCTGGGCGGCAAATTCATTTAAAATTTCTATTACAAAACCGATTTCTAATTGATTTTGAACAGGCATTTTGTCTAAAAATTCACCCGCTTCTTTAAGGATTTTTTCTTTTTGATAACTTGTTAAGTAGTAGGGTTCCATTATATCCTATGCTTTTATGCGATTGTTTAAATTACGTTACGTAAATAAAGAAATAATGTCTAGAAAATAAATTTAAACGAAATTTATTAAAATTAAATCATTTATATGCTAATTTTATTCCAAATAAGAATTTCAGGCGGTAAAGCATGCATCCTATTTATGTTCGTGAAAACATTCCTGTTCAAGTGTCATTTAAAATGAGAGTCCGAGAGGCCATTCATCATTTTTTTAGGCGTCCAGGGGTGGTCAAGGTGTTCACTTATCTTCCAGGCTGCTTATTTGAAAAATACAAGGAACTTGCGCAAGCGATTCTTAAATGCCATCGAATTTTTAATGAAAGACATGACCTGAATGCCCTCTTAAAAGTGAGTCTTTACGGGGGTGATAAGCTTTCAACACTTGAAAGGCTTGAGTATGAGCCATTAGACACGCCCTTTGAGCGATTTACAACCGAATTCCGCTTTTCTAAAACGACTTCCCGTAATGCCGCACGTGTGATGCATAGGGAGACAGATGAGAAAATCGCCATTCTTAACTTAGCGAATCGGCGTCAACCGGGGGGGATAGGCCTGGCCCCTTATGGTGGCAGCCAGGAAGAGGACCTAGTCCGCCATTCCAATTTAGCTTGGGTTTTGGATCCCCGCTTTGAGACTGAAAAGGTGCATGCGAAGATGGCGGAATTAAGAAGAAGCGAGGGGTACGGAGATGCTCCGTTTGAGCACCACATTCCTTACTTTGGCGTCATTTACTCGAAAAATGTGACCTTTTTTGAAAGTGGAGCGTTGCGTCAATACGATGTCATTAGCTCTGCCGCCCCTGATTTGAGAAGGGGGTCTGATGAAACACAATTTTTGATGCAATTTGATGCTAGTGCTCCCTTTGCCAGGCAGCAAATATTGGTTAATAAAATTAAGGCGATTTTTGATGCGGCGCTTGCTGAAGACACACGTCATCTAATCCTTGGCGCTTATGGATGCGGTGTTTTTGAAAATAAGTCGACTGAAGTAGCTGGAATTTTTGCCGATTTGCTAAAAAATAATCCCCTCTACCAAGGGCGCTTTAAGCAAATTACATTTGCCATTACAGATCAGGTAAAATTAGATATTTTTAGGCAAGCGTTTCATATATAAATTTTTTCATGACGATAATTCTTTGAACGGCTATAGGAATTTAAAAAGTCTAACAATTATTATCAAAGGATTGTTTATGAAGAAGATTATCTTAGTAATGTTAGTAGGTTTTTTTGCGAATGTCCATGCAGATGATGGCCTTAGCGATCAAAGCTCGCTCCTTAAATCCCATTGCTGTCCTAAATTTTTTAAAAAAAGATGCTGCCCAGGACCTCAAGGGCCTGCAGGCCCGCAAGGTGCACAAGGCGTTCCTGGCATTCCAGGCGCTCCGGGTGTACAAGGACCTGAAGGACCAGAAGGGCCGGCCGGTGGATTGGCTGCTTTTTATGGCGCTTACGGTTTGCTCGGTACTGTTGAGCCAACTGATCTCTTTTCATTCGGAAGTGGAACAGGGGCCTTCTCTAATATTACTTTGAATGCTGGTTTTAATACCTTCACTGTCGGTCTTGATGGCGTTTATTACGTCTCTTTTAACGTGCAGTGGAATCAAACTGGGGCTGATGGGGTGACTCCAAGCGCAACAGTTTTAATTAATGGAGTGCCTGATCTTCTAATTCCATTTGTCGCATTACCCCAAACCTATGGAACAAGTGCGTCAATTGCTTTTCTGACCACTCTTCAGGCAGGGGATACGATAGCGCTGCGTTATAACGATGGGGTAGCTCAAACCACATATGACTATTTAACAGCGCAAGCAGTCATTGAAAAAATTGACTAAATAAATAGGCTATTGCATGCAATAGCCTATTGGATTTGCCTGATAGCTTCTTTGTTATTGATTTGATAGCAAAGCAGGAGGGCCATGAGTGGAATGCATCCTAAAATCACAAAGCAAGCTTGAAAAGCGGCGAGCGATGGTATGCCTTCATTCGTTCCAAATGCTAGAACCATTGTCGACAAAGCCACACCAAAGCTTGCCGAGACTTGCTTAAATAGCGCATATAATGTACTGCCTGCCCCCTTGTAAGAAGGGGGCAGGCTGCTGAAAATAGCCGAAACATTGGCCGCTTGCGTTGCAGAAGCAGCCCCTATGCAAAAGACAAGAGTGCCTAGGACCATCGAAGAGGTTGCAGGAGTGGTCAAAGCAAAGGCAAATGTGCTGCCCGCAAGAAGAGTCAGGCCGCTGATAATAAAAGGGAGAGGCCCTACTTTATTATAAAATTTTCCAATGAGAGGCTGGACAACCATCATTCCAGGAGTAATGGCAGCCATGATCCAACCGGTTGTTACGAGATCCCTGCCAAGCCCTTTCTGCAAATAAAATCCGATCACAAAATTGGCTCCTAAGAAAATTGTATTGGAAGCTGATTGAATCAAATTTCCATAGGTGAAATGACCTATTTTAAAAACTCCTAAGGGAATGAGAGGAGCCGAAGAATTTTTTTCCGCTTTGATAAAAATGATGCCAAACAAGAGGGAAAAGAGAGCGACTGTGAGAAGGATCAATGCATCTTTTTTGCCCGCTTCCGATAGTACCCACAAAATTCCAAGCAGACTGACGCTCCCAAGAATAAATCCCATTCCATCAAAAGGGAGCTTTTCCACTTTTTCCTCTTTTTTTAGCCATTTAATGCTTAGTAGAAGGGCCGCTCCGGATAAAGGCAATTTCATCAAAAAAATGGAGGCCCAGCCAAAAAGCTGCGTCATATAGGCTCCAAAAAGGGGGCCAAGGGCAGGGGCAACGAGAGTTATCATATTCATGGCAGCGATCGTTTTGGCCCATTGCTTCTCCGGCAAGGCCTTTAACAAGGCAGCTAGGCCCAAGGGAATCGCCATTCCGGCAGAAAATCCCTGCATTAGGCGGAAAAAAATAAGGATGTAAATAGAGGGAGCGGTTCCACAGCCAATCGAGCTTAGTAAATAGCCGATTTGTGAGAGCAGAAAAATGGAACGGGTGCCATATGCCTCTCCTAGCCAACCGCTAATGCTGATTCCAAGCGTCATAGACAAAAGAAATCCTACGATGGCCCATTCCGCATCCATTGTTTCGATATGAAAAAAATGGGCAATGGAAGGCAAAGCAATATTTAAGCTGGAGGCATCCAGCAGATCAATGAACCAGACAAGCGCATAGATAATGGCCAGCCGGCGCCCATATTGAGACGATTTTTCCATGCAATACCTATTTAAAAAAGATGGTGAATGACGCTTTCAAATGATGTACGCAAATGCTCTTGCATTAATTGGCAAGCCTCTGCCGATTGGCGCTGAATGACTGCCTGGGCAATCCTCACATGATGTTCGTGATTCATTTGCAAAGTCTGTTTTTCAGTCAAAAAACTTAAATGGCAATAGCGTTCAAAGAGGTGGTAAAGGTCTTCTCTGATTTTAAGCAGGCAAGGCGAGCGGCAGCCAGAGACAAGGGAGCGATGAAAATCATAGTTGGCTTGAAGCCATGCTTTAGAGTCTGCGGGCGAAGACCCCTTTTCAATTGCATGCAGGCGATGCAGTGCCGCCAGGATGGCTCCTTCCCAGGCCACATCCCCCGATTGGATGGCTTCCGACAATGCCAGCAGCTCAATTTTTTCAAACGTTCCATAGATATCCTGCACTTCTTCAAGGCTGATCTTTTTCACAAAAAAACCGCGATTGGCTTCAGC
>JAJTHR010000291.1 GCA_021298935.1 Parachlamydia sp.
CCATTGTTGTCGTCGCTGTTGAGAATTTTGTCTTTTTACCTTCTCCTCGAAATTAAAAAACCCTTTGAGGTGGCTCATGTGAATCATCGCTGGAGAGAAGAGAGCGATAGCGAGGCAGACGCTTTACGCCGGCTTGCTGCCCTTCACGGCATTATCTATCATGAAGCTGTCCTTAATCCGGCTGAGCTAAAAGGAAATCTTGAAGAGGCATGCCGAAATGAGCGTTTAAACTTTTTTTATTCATTATTCAAGACAGGCCGGTATGAGGGGGTGCTCTTAGCCCATCAAAGAGATGATCAGATTGAAACTGTTTTAAAAAGAGTCATGGAAGGGTCCCATTGGATGCATCTTGGCGGTTTGAAAAAAGATTCGATTGTCAATGGGGTTCGCCTGTTAAGGCCTTTTCTTACAATTTATAAAAAAGAACTATTGGCCTATCTTCATGCACGCAATTACACTTATTTTATTGATGCGACGAATACAGACCCACACTATTTGCGTGCACGCATGCGGCTTTCCTTGCTGCCAGACTTGAATGAAAAATTTGGTAAGAAAGTGGATCAGGCTCTTTTTGCGCTCAGTCAGGAAATGGATGAGGTGAATGATTATTTTAACCGCTTAAATGCGGATTTGCTGGAAGAGGGACGCAAAGGTTTTTTAGGGACATACTGGGATTTAACAGAAAAAAAAATGCATCCGGCAGCTTTAAAGCATTTCATTCGATTATTACTGAAAAAAGAGGGGTTATCATTGTCACGCGAGCAAATTGAAAGGATTTCAAACGCTCTTATTATGAAACAATCCAATCTTCAATTTCCAAGCGGCCAGCGCAAAATCTGGGTAGATAGAGGAAAAATTTTTTTGGTTGAAGCCGAGCCTTCTCCATGGGAGACGCTCGTGCCCTTAAAGGAAGGGATTCAAACGATCAGTCAATGGACAGTGAAAGTCACTAGAGAATTTTTTAATCCTATCTGTTCATTTGGCGGTTTTAATGAAGCCTGGCAGGGACAAATAAAGGTTCAGCTGCCCATCAACCATTATTTTATTTCGCCGCAAAGGCTAAATCTTTCTTTGATTCATAGCAATAAAACACTCGGAGAATGGTTTAACAATCAAAAAGTTCCAGCTTTTGTACGACATTTATTCCCCGTTTTGCTATTACATGAAAAAATAGCCCATGAATTTTTATCAGGCCGCCGGCCGGCCGGTTTAATTGAAGGGAAGGAGTGCCTTCAGGTGGAAATTATTAAGTTGATATTGAAAGACTCACCGTGATAACATAAACAAAAGTGTCCCATTTGGGAATTGAAGGGATTGATTAAGAAATATGTCAGACGATAATAAGCAAGACTTTAAGAAAGGGGTATCAAACAGTTTCGTTTGGTTCCTTATGGCAGCGTTTTTATTTGCGTTAATGGTTCAAAATTTCATCGATACGAAATTTGCAAAAGTATCATTTAGCTATCAATTGGAACAATTAGTCAACTTGCAATTGCTCCAGCCGGAAGATAGCAGAAAGATCGCTTTGAATGATAATTTAGTCACATTTAGCGGTAAATTTAGAGATCGTTTGACTGAAGATGGCAAATCCCGCTACAAATACCTCGAACTTCTCAACACCAATCATGAGCTAAAATCCGATCAGCTTCGTATCAAGGATGAGCTTAAGACTCTCCGAAACAAAATGATCGATTCATCAGCAATCTTTTTGCGGCTCAGCGGACTCCCTGTTTCCAAAGGAGGCTATATAATTGTCGATGATATTTATAATACATCGGAAGAAGATCAAAGCGTTATCCTTAAAGAGGTTCCTAAATCAGGAATCGATAGCCTGGCCGCTATTCAAGTGGAATACAAGCAGATGCAAGCCCAACCGAATCAAGAAACACTGAAGGGCTTAGGAAATTCATTAAGCGAGCTATTAAGAAAATTTAGATCGCCGGCACTTGGAATTGGTTCAGAATCCATCAAACAAAGTTTAAAAGCGATAGACAAAGAGTTGGCAGAGGCAAGCACACAATCGACTGCCCAGCAAGTTTTGATTTACGGCCAAGCACTGGATCAATTAAAATCTATTGTTACCGAACTCAATCAAGTGGAAGACCATATCCGCTTAACCAAACTGAGAAGCGTTCGCAACTACAAAGAAACGCTTGAAGAGTACAGCCAGGTTTCAAATCGGCTGGAAGATAATCAAATTCAATTAGACAAAGCGCGCCAGTCAGTCACAAGCGTCATCTGGTACTTTAACAATCAGGAACTATCCACACGAGCGTTAGAAAAGCAAGATCCTGAAATTTATGGACAGTGGTTTGCAAAGGCGAAGGAAGAGTGGGCGAACTTTAATCACAATCGCGGCGGTGTTTTTAGAGCTCCTGACCAACCGCTCAATATTGTTTTGGAAAAAACATTTAAAAGCGAAGAGCCATCCACAAATTATTTCAGCTACCTATTCACTTTTATGCCCGTCTTACTGGTTGTATTAGTTCTATACCTCATATTTGCAAGGCAGATGAAGGGGATGGGTAACACAGCCATGAATTTCGGTAAATCTCCTGCCCGTCTGCTTAATAAAAGCGACAATAAAGTGACCTTTAAAGATGTTGCCGGGGTAGATGAAGCCTTAGAAGAATTGCAGGAAATTGTGGAGTTTTTGAAAAATCCGCAAAAATTTACTTCCCTCGGCGGTAAAATTCCTAAAGGTGTCCTTTGCATCGGTCCTCCGGGAACAGGAAAAACCCTGATTGCCAAGGCAGTTGCTGGTGAAGCGGACAGACCCTTTTTCTCAATCTCTGGTTCCGACTTTGTTGAAATGTTTGTCGGGGTGGGCGCAAGCCGTATCCGCGATTTGTTTGATCAGGCTAAAAAAGCCGCTCCCTGCATTATTTTTATGGATGAGATCGATGCAGTGGGACGTCATCGAGGTGTTGGGATTGGCGGCGGCCATGATGAAAGGGAGCAAACGCTCAATCAGCTGCTTGTCGAAATGGACGGCTTTGATACAAACGAAGGGGTGATCTTGATGGCGGCAACCAACCGTCCAGATGTCCTGGATAAAGCGCTGCTGCGTCCTGGCCGTTTTGACCGTCGCGTCGTCATCGGATTGCCAGATATCAAGGGTCGTTTTGACATCCTAAAAGTGCATGCCCGTCGGATCAAAATGGATAGCTCCATTGATTTAATGACCATTGCAAGAAGCACGCCTGGATCTTCCGGAGCCGATTTGGCCAACATTTTAAATGAAGCCGCCTTGCTGGCCGCCCGTAAAGGACGCACAGCAGTGACTTCACAAGAGACCATTGAA
>JAJTHR010000144.1 GCA_021298935.1 Parachlamydia sp.
ATAAAGTTGGCTTGTCAGCGCTTCAGATTTAAAAGATCTTTTCGAAGTTGATATCTTTGAATATCAACAAGGAGAGATCTTTTAAAGATGAAGGTGATCACAAGTCAAATTTATGATTTTAATTTCGGGAAATGGTATAACCTGAATTTCAGGCAAATAAACCCAAAATACAGGTTAATAAATTGAGCGATACGACACAGACAATCCGGCGCTCGGCCAGCCGCTTTTTTTCCGGCACAATGCTCAGCCGCATTTCCGGGATGCTCAGGGATATGGTGATGGCTTTCGCCTTTGGCACAGGAGCCTCTGTGGCCTCCTTTATGGTAGCCTACCGACTGTCCCATACGTGCAGACGTCTGTTTGGCGAAGGGGCAATGCAGTCAGCCCTCATTCCCCATTTTGAATGTTTACGTCAAAAGGATCCTCCGCGGGCTTTTGCCTTCTTTCGCGATCTCACGGCAAGCGTTGCTTTATTCCTGATCGCCCTTCTGATTTTAGCGTCGTTAACGCTTGGCTGCCTGCTCGCCATGGGAGCCCTGTCTCCGGATTACCACGAAATTGCCTATTTGACCCTCTTAATGCTCCCAAGCCTTTTCTTCATCTGCCTTTTCGGACTGAACGCCTCCTTGCTGCAGTGTCAAAAAAGCTTTTTTACTTCGGCTGCGGCCCCCATTGCCTTTAATGGCGTCTGGATCTTTGTGGTCCTAGCGACGCTTTTTGCCGGTGTGCGCCATCCCCTGTCTTATTTAGCGATCGGTGTCATAGGAGCCTGCCTGATCCAATGGCTCCTGACGCTCCCAAAGACCCTGCAGGCATTAAATGGCGGCCTTAAGGGGCCTTTTTGGAAAGGGGTGCACCCTTTTTCAAAAGACGTAAGAAGCATGGCTTCCCCTTTCTTGCTTGGATTAACAGGTGTGGGTGCAGCTCAAGTCAATGCCGTCATCGACACCCTGTTCGCCAAATTTGCTCAGCCGGAAGGACCCGCTTTTCTGTGGTATGCCATGCGGTTGCAGCAGCTCCCCCTTGCCTTGTTCAGCACCGCCTTGGCAAGCGCCCTGCTTCCTCCTATGACACGTGCAATACATTCCCAGGATGAAGAGCGCTACTTTCAATTTTTGGATGAAGCCGTTAAAAAAACTTTATTGTTGATGATTCCCATTACATGGGCCCTTTTTGCCATGGGAGACATTTGTGTCAACCTGCTTTTCGGCTATGGCGATTTTAAAGACCAGTCGGTTTGGGAAACAACCCGTTGCCTATGGGCTTATGGAGCGGGACTTCTTCCCACAGCCCTTGTCTCCTTGCTCGCTCCAGCCTGTTATGCCCGCGGCCATTACCGCCTTCCAGCCATGGCTTCATTTTGCAACATGGCGTTGAATTTCTTTTTAAACATTTTTTTTATTATGGGCCTTGGCTGGGGAGCTGTAAGTGTGGCGGCCGCTACAAGCGTAAGCGCGTGGGTCAATTTTTTTCTGCTTGCCTTCTTCTTATCAAGGCAAAAAGCCTTACGCTTATCCTCTCATGTGCAACCCTTATTAAAATTTTTTTCAGCCTCATGCCTTGCTTTCCTGGGAACTGAGCAATTGCGTCAATGGATGGGCCTGCCTGTTTCAGCCCTCATGTCCCCTTTTTCCCCTTCCTTTTCACACTCCATGATAAAAAAAATACAAGAATTTTCTTTTGAAACACTTACATTTGCACTATTATTTGTATTGTTTGTTAAATTTTTTGATTTTAAAAGAGATAAAAAAAATATTGACATTTTTTAAAAACTCGCTTAGAGTATTCTTATTAATAAAAGGAAGTCATGAATATATTTAACAATGCCTTTAAAATAATTAATACTTATGTATGGGGCGAAAGCCTGAATGAAAAAGAAATTGAACAGAAAATAGTGGACTTTTTCACCACGCTACCTCCTCAGATTTATCACGAAACACTCTCAAAATGTCCTATCGCACCAAGAAAATTTTATGTTTGCTTTTCACAGTCTGATTCATGGGCAAAATATCGCTCCATTTTTTCACAACTAAAAAAGAACACACTTGATGCCAAAGATGAAAATATAGTTTGTTTTTGGAACAGCTTAATCCATAAAATTTTTAAAATAGGTACAGACGAAAAAATTTCTTGGGATCGTAAAAAACCTATGCTTGAAAATATTTACACGATTGCAAATTCAAAAATAATAGCAGATTTTAATGATTGCAAATTCAACCGCAACGTTGATCCAAAGGTTCGTCAAGCGATTCTAAACCTTTCTCATGACTGGCAAAAGCTTTGGCTGATTAAAGATTGGGAGAATATTTCATTAGAAGAATCGAATAAAATTAACCTGAAAATTTATGAATGCACTTCTGAAAACAAAAATTTAGATTTGAAAAAATATGTCAATTACTCATCAAAATGCATCGTGCAAGTGGAAGAAGCAAACCTAAAGGTAAATCCGAAAAAATTAAATACACACATTTATATTCCTTATTACCCCTCTAAAATCAGCATTGTGAAAGAACAATATGGCCCCGCATCCCCTTATCTGGCTGTCAATACCGAAGAACAATGGGAAGCCGTGCAATCAGGCTATACATCGATGGCTCATCAACTGGGAGAACTTGTGACCAATGCCATAAAAAAAGTGAATACTCTTTTGCCGCTTAATATCCCAAAGGAAAATGATCACGTAGTAGAGACAATACAACTTCAATGACGATTAAAATAATAATCGTCCATTCTAAACGACTGGAATGCTGGTGATTCAATTCATTCCCGAGCATTTCAAAGAGTTCATGAATGACATCCAGCCTTTGATTCAATACCTCGACCCGTGTGTCGATATCAAGGTAATTATTCGTCAAGGCATACAAGGGCTCAAGCTCTGAATATTCCCAAAAAAACTCCGGCGTATCCAATATATCCAAATGCAGGTTGACCGAGCTCCTTTCAATGAATAAAGCCCCCATCTTTCTGCGAATTTCTCTTCTGGAAAGAGGGATGCGGCCATGCTTGGCCAAATCTCTTGGAATATGCTTGGTATCATTAAATGTTTTTCGGATACTGTTTTCAAACGTTCCCAACTTGACGGACTGAGCAAGTCCATGAGAGATGGCCAGGCGATTTAAAACATCCCTATTAGGAAGAATGATCTCATCCTCAATAATTTTAGGGGCCTCGCCGAAAGTAAAAGCAAATTCGTCCACTTCCACATCTTGTGTGGAGAGCGGTAAATCTTCAAAAGGCTTAATTTGATCAAAAGCAAGAAGGCATTCGTCATGGGTCAGTCCCCAGCATACACTGGCGCCATAGCTAAAAAGGAAAATATCCCCGATCGGTTTGCCGGCGATCGGCAAGTGAATGACGTCACGATATAAAGTTGCTCCCTTAGCTTTAAGGGATTCAAAGAGGGATTTAATTTGATAAGAGGAGGCCGTACAATAGGCTCTACATTCCATAAATATTCTATCTAAAGAGTTTGCGAAAGAGGGGACTTGAACCCCTACGAGGAAAACCTCACTACCACCTCAAGGTAGCGCGTATACCAATTCCGCCACCTTCGCAAAAGAAAAGATATCATACCAGACTTATGGCAAAACAAGCAATGGATTTTTCAATATTAATTGGTTTAATTCACCAAGCACCTCTTTAGGGATCACCAAAGCCTCCAATTCCTTAAAACTTCGGCTTTCCCCTAACTGATAGAATAATGTTAAAATATTTTTTTTTAAATATTTATCTTTAAACATCTTATGTAAATAACAAACCCATTCTCCTTCCCTAAAGTAAGCCTCGTTCAACAATGCTTCTCCGCAAGAGGCACACACAAGGGGAAAAGATAATATCCCTTCATGCCTGAGAAGCTTAGCAAAGAAAGTAAGGGACAGCGTGTGCGGACAAGCGGCCCGCGGGATCCGGTCCAGACACCCGGTCGCGAGTGCATATAGCAAAGGAGCCGGCTTCTCCGGCAATTGTGTTTCTGAAAGGAGAGAAAGAATCTGGCAGGCGGCATTAAGGCAGTCAAAATTTTTTCGGATGGCCTGATAGGAGTTTAAAAGGGAAATTTCAATGCCGCTGCCTAAATCCCCTCTGCCTTGCTTGTAAATCAATTCAACCTGATTAAGAGGCGTGCAAATCCCCTGGATGCCTCTTCGTTTGCTGCGGCTCCCTTTGAACAGGATCTTCACCAAGCCAGCATCTTCTGTAAAACAATGGAGAATTTGATCATATTCTCGATAAGGAAAATTTTTGAGGATAACCCCCTGAGCTTTCTGCATACGCTTGACTTATAATTCTCCCGGAACTATATTTTAAAGTCCTTGCAAATAAATTGCACGCTTTCTTGCACCGATAGCTCAATGGATAGAGTACCCGGCTTCGAACCGGGTGGTTGGAGGTTCGACCCCTCTTCGGTGCATAATTTTTATACTGCGGGTTGGCCAGTATACATCATGATATCGATACTTTCGCATACATCACATACCTTTGCCGAAACCATCCAGGCTCATCTTGGAAAAGGTTTACACCATGCGCTGCTCGTTTATAAGGAGTGGTGCCGAACGGGGAAGGTCACGGGCTCCAATCCTGCATTCAATAATGCCTCCACCCTATTTGAATCCATCTGCGCTCTAACCGATTTTTCTTTGCTGCCCCTCTCGGCTAACCTGACAGACGGCAAAACGGGGAAATTCCTTCTTCAGACAGAAGAAAAACTCTCCGTTGAATCTGTCATGATCCCCATGCAAGCGGGCGGAACGTTATGCGTCTCTTCCCAGGTCGGTTGCCGCATGGGCTGCGCCTTCTGC
>JAJTHR010000036.1 GCA_021298935.1 Parachlamydia sp.
ACGTACGAGTGCTATCGGGCCGTTTCTTTTCCTTATTCCAAAAAGAAATGCATTCATAGACGTACGTAACATTACTTTTCTTGTTTTTTAAATACACTAATGACATTGAAAAATCCTCTAGCATATGTATAATTATACATATGTTAAAAGGCAATTTATTTTTACGATTAACCTTAACAAGTTTAAAATGAGATACCTAGTGATGTGCTAACGAGACATATGTATAATTTCCAGGGAAATTAGGTTTTACCATCTATTGCATTTTCTTTCGCTTATCAAACAGCTCGTGCGGCTTTGGCTCTTAAAGACGGCAAAGAAGCAAAAATCTCATCCATCGTCATTAATATCATTTCCCGAAATTAAAATCATAAATTTGACTTGTGATCACCTTCATCTTTAAAAGATCTCTCCTTGTTGATATTCAAAGATATCAACTTCGAAAAGATCTTTTAAATCTGAAGCGCTGACAAGCAAACTTTATGGTTTTATTTTTGGGAAATGGTATAAGACAGTTGTTGAAAGAAATTAGTGAGAAAGAAATTCAATCGATAGAGGTTGTTAGAACCCCCGTTTTGCCAGTTATTCAAAAAATGCTTAATATGATTACATTTGGCGAATTTAAAAAAAGCCAGGAAAATGCAGGAATCACTAATATTTTTCATACCGGAGTGATTTTAACCCTCGATGATGGTCAAAGGATATTGTGTGAAAAAAATGAAGTTATTTCTATGAAAAAAATGGGAAAACTAAATCCAAAAGATAGCCAAGCGTTTAATGTTCAAATGGAGGAAGAAAATCGCATCATGGTGGAACAGTTACTAGAAAAAACTCAAGATAGAATGGGAGATAATTTTCATATTTACACCCCTTTTAAACATAATTGTCAGCATTTTGTTCATTCAATGTTAAAAGCCAATGAATTATACCATTTCCCAAAAATAAAACCATAAAGTTGGCTTGTCAGCGCTTCAGATTTAAAAGATCTTTTCGAAGTTGATATCTCTGAATATCAACAAGGAGAGATCTTTTAAAGATGAAGGTGATCACAAGTCAAATTTATGATTTTAATTTCGGGAAATGGTATTAGATTCGACAGAGTCGCATGATTTTGTCAAACAAGGTGTTGGGGGTATTGGAGAACAAATGGATACAATTTACCAGGACAGGATGGCATTTTTTATTTCTGTCGGCCGTGCTGTAAATGTAATCCTTCAAGGACGATAATTTTTTTTTCTTGTTATAAATTTCTTTTAAAAGCGGCAAACAGGGATAGTGAAGGGGGTATGCAAGATGTCTATTTTTGATACAAAGCAAAAGCAGTCGCATAGTCGCGACTGTGGCTGAGGGAAATGAGAATGGAGGGGGAGTCGAATCGCTCATCCGCAATTGTTGAGAGCTTGACAATGGGTTTTCCTAAGGAATCATTAACTATTTCGATATCAAGCCACGTAAGCCCACCTGAGAAGCCGGTTCCTAAGGATTTAACAATGGCTTCCTTAGCTGCAAAGCGCCCGGCAAAGTGTAGAGCGGGTTTTTTTTTTCTCAAGCAATAACATTGTTCATCTGGCGTAAAGACACGATCGAGAAAGCGCTGCCCGTATTTATCAATTGAAGCTTGAAGGCGATCAATTTCGATAATGTCAGTACCAATACCTAAAACCATTAAAGAGCTAAGTAATTTTTATGAGTACTTTCAATTTCACTTTCAGATAATAAAGAGGGGAAATCGTCATTGTCCATCATGAGGATTCCTTCTTCCGAGGCGTTACAAAAGATCATACGGCCAGAAGAGGTATGCTTCACTGAAAGGACGTGCCCTTTAATCGTTTCACCAATAAATTCCGCACCGCCATTCACAACCACCATGGTACCGTCTTCCAGATAACCGACTCCTTGGCGGGCTTCTTTTCCATAGCGTTGAATTTTGATATTAATGACTTCGCCAGCTTGGGTAATAGGCTTTAAAGCATTAGAAAGCATGTGGATATTAATGATCCGCACTCCCTCAATCGAGGATTGCTGGATGCGATTAATATCGGAGGTAATGATGTTGGTATCTAGAAAGCGGGCCAAACGAATGAGCTTAGCCATGGCATCATTGATTTCAGGAAAATCGGTGTCGTCATACCGTAAGTCGAGAGTTGAAATTGATTCCAGTTTCTTGATGACGTCAAGCGAGCGACGCGCCTTAGAACGGATGGTCTCGTCGGCATTTTCCGCCTGTGAATAAAGTTCTTTCAAAGCGTAACGAGGTAAAATTAGATGGTGGTCTAGTACCCCGGAAGAAGCCAGATCGATGATCCGCGGGTCCATTAAGACCGACACATCAATCAGAATGTCTTTTTTCTTACGTTCCTGGGCTTTAAATTCAATAAAAGGAATGCTGAGATGGATTTCATCCGTTGCTCTGGCAGTCATGACTAATCCAACATAGGCGCATGTCAGGTAGACAACGAAACGGATAGGTAGAATAAGAAGCGAAGCAGTAGGTATTCCCAACATCCCTGTCAGAATGAATAAGATAGATTCAGCAAAGAAATATCCAAAAAAAAGACCCAATGCAGCGGTATTGATTGATTTTAAGTTGAATTTTCTGGTTGCCATATCGGCGCCGATCAATAAACCGGCAAAGATGATTCCACCAAGTAGCCCGACAGCAGAGTTGACGAGATTGATGCCTCCCTCAAGATGTTGGGTAGCAAAAACGAAAGAAAAAAGGATTGAAATTCCGAAAAAAATCATTCTCAAAAATAAAAATGAGACATTCATAATAATCAGGTCCACTCCAAGCTATAGTTTGGCATTAAATTTAATTAATTAATGGATGATCTTAACAAATTCTTCATTTAATGCCACTATTTTTTTAATTTAAGCTTGGAATTCGTTAGTAACCTGAATTTTGCGCTCATCCGCCTGAAATTTAGGTATCTTGCGGGAATCTTAAAAATAAATTTCATGTTGACAATAGTTATAGCTATTGCCTGCAATCAAATTTTTTCCAGTTATCTAGCAATCGAAATGAAAAAATAATCTCAAAACTCAGGTTAGTGTCCTATTTCCATTTGTCCTTCGGCAAAAACATCTGAAGGGACTGCCTGGACGGCAAGGTCTAACTTTTGAGTGCTGGAATCGTTTCTTTCAATGATGACTGAAGCGTTTCCAGTCTGTCCTGCAGCGATGGTTCCATGATCTATTTTGAGGGCAAAAGTGTAGAGGCCGCATGCAAAATAGGGACCAAAAGGGATCGTGGTTTCAGAAGATGAAAGGGTGACGGGGGACAGATATTCAATCGAGCCGTCTGGCATTTTAATATAAGGTGTCAATTGACAAGGGGTGGAAGGGTCAGTTTTGGGAAGATTGAAAGAGCCCGTGACCGCCTGGCGGATAGGCCCATTATTAAAAATATTGTGGCTATTTTCGTAATAGCTAGAGGGAAAATGAGACGTATAGTGGGTAGAATAGTCAGTGGAACAGCTCGAATGGTGGTGATGATGGTGATGGCTGCTGTAAGAGGAACTATAGCATGAGGAGCTCCAGCTTGAGCAGTCATAAGAAGAGGAACAGCCCCCGCAGTGTGAATGGCAATGCTTACGGCTGGAACAGGAGCTCAGGTAGACGATCCCTGCCGTCAATCCGACAACAGTGACTGCGGCTAGTCCGACCGCTATTTGATTGCGCTCTGTTTCGCATAAATCCAGATCTGCCTGAAGTCTATTGGATTGCATGAGGATTAACCCTGCGACTAAGCTTAAGCGTAAAAAATTCATAGCATTCCTTTTTTGCGCATAGTAGAGAAAATTTTGAATTGTAATCAAGAAAAAGAACATTTTGCATAAATATGCATATTTGTTGAATATAATCTCATGTTATGCTACAATATTTGTAATATCAAACTGAGAAGTAATATGCCCAAAAAAATCTCTTTTTTTTCCCTCACCATCCTTATCATTGCGGCGATTGATAATTTACGCAATCTCCCTTCTGCCGCCCTTTTTGGCAGCTCCCTTCTTTTTTTCTTTACACTATCCGCTCTTCTTTTCTTAATCCCCACATCGCTG
>JAJTHR010000346.1 GCA_021298935.1 Parachlamydia sp.
CAAAAGTTAAAAGATATTTTACCATGGATCAATCCCTTCTTTCGTGCCATTCTTTTTGGATTCGATAAAAAATTTGTTCTTTAGAAACTGCTTGGGGTCATTTTCGATTTGATTCAACCATTGGTCTGCATCAATCTCTTCCTGGCTTTTTTTATTTTCTTCTGGCTGATTAGCGGGCTGTTCCGGAAGTTCTTTGTCTTCGGTTTGAGACTCATCTGATTGCTCCTCTTCCTGCTCTTCCGGATTTGTTGAATCAGACTCGTCCTCTTGCTGATTGTTTTCATTGGAATCTTGCTTTTCAGAATCAGGCTTTTCTTCCTTCTTTTCTTCTTGCTGTTCTTTTTCTTCCTGAAGCTTTTTCAGAAGATCTAAATTTTCTTGCGCTTTTACATTTCCAGGCTCTATCTCAAGGGCTTTTTCATAGGCGGCAATGCCTTCCTTGTATTGTTGCTGTTTTGCCAGGGCATTGCCCAGGTTATAAGCGGAAGCAAAAGCCACCTCCTCGCGCACGGACTGCTTAAAGTAATTTTCCGCTTCCTTGTAGTCTTCGGCCCGGTAAGCAGCCACCCCTTTGCGGTATGGATCATCAAATTGCTGCAAGGCAGCGTTATAGTCTCCTTGCAAAAAGTATTCCTCCCCTAATTGCTCATTGTTTTGAAAAAGTCCTCCTTCAATGGGAGCAAATAGAAAACAAAGGGCAAATAAGGATCTTTTTCTAAACCAATATAACAATAAGGGAAGGGCGGGCAAAGCCACCCAGAAAAATCCTTCATCCCAGATCTCTTTTTTTCCGTTATTTTGTTGCGCCTCAGCCCGGTTGCCCATCTCTTCTAATATAATGGCTGCATCTTCCTGGTAGCCCCCTTCCAAATAATGCCCACCCCCCATGCGGCTGAGCTCTTGCAGCTTTTCTTTCTCCAGCCTGGAAAAGGGGACAGCGCCCTTCTGCTTAACATCTTTTAAGGGGGCCCCATCACTTGTCCCCATCCCCATTGTATGAATTGTCAATCCCTGTCCTTGCATTTTTTTGACAAGCGAAAGGGCGCTTGCATCTTCGAACCCGCCGTCTGTGATGATAAGCACTGCTTTATTTTGCCCAGGTTCCGCTTCCAGCATCACACGTGCCATTTCCAAGGCTGGACTTAGACGGCTTCCCTGCACGTAGACCAAATCGGTATCAAGCGAGGGTAAAAGATGGCGGAGTGTCTCTTTGTCATCAGTAATGGGGCTAATGAGGTGCGGATCTGCCGCAAAGGCAACCAATCCAAGTTTAGCTCCCTTGGATTGCTGAACAAGATCCTCCAGTTTTTGTTTGGCACGCACAAGGCGTGAGGGTTTGATGTCCTCGACATTCATTGATGAAGAAAGATCGAGCAGAATGACGAGGCTTTGGTCCTTTGAATAGGTATCCACTTCGCGCCTGTTCCACCTTGGACCTGCCAGCGCCACGGTCAGTAAAATCCAGGCAAGGGACCAGACGATTAACCCCATCCAGGCGGCTCTTTTTTTTGCAGGAGGATGCACAAGGAGGTAGGGAAGCAAATGGCTGTCGATGAACCGGCCGATATGGCTGTTCGAATGGCTGGCAGGCTGGGTGATAAAGTACGCCCCTGCGATAAAGGGGATGGCTGCCAGGAGCCAAAGCGAACCGGGATGGTGTAAATGCCAGGCATTAATGTCCATAAGCAGCTCTCCTTTTCAACTCAAGCAATGCAAGCAGCAGCAGCAGGAACAGGCAGCCTCCAAGGGGAATCATGTAAAGGGGCTCCCTTAACAAAAGTTGCGCTTGTTCCACTTCGGTTTTTTCCAAAGAATTAATTTTTTGGTAGATCATTTGTAAACTCTTGGGGTCTGTGGCAAGAAAAAATTGCCCGCCTGTAAGGGTTGAAATCTGCTCTAACAATTCTTCATCCATCGCAAATTGTCCCATGGCCATTCCCCCATATTGCGTAGGAAAAGGGACAGGCCCTTTTTTGCCCACTCCAATGGCATAGATTTTAATCCCATACTGTTTTGCTAATCTGGCAGCTTCCATTGGGGGCAGGCTGCTGGAATTATCATCCCCATCTGTCAATAAAACGATCACGCGCGACCCCTCTGGCCTGTCCCTCAGCGTCCGGACGCTCAATCCAATGGCATCGCCAATGGCTGTTCCATTTCCCGCCATGCCGGAAACCGTATCATTCAGTAGGCGGGCAACCGCCTGGGTATCTAATGTCAAAGGAGCCTGCAGATAAGCATGCTCGCCGAATGTCACAAGCCCGACGCGGTCCCCTTGCCGGCCCCGTACAAAATTGCCTACGACCTCTTTAGTCAGATCCAGGCGACTGACTTTTTTTGAAGCAGTCGAAAAATCCAGCGCTTGCATGGAGGCTGAAATGTCCACAGCCAGCATGAGGTCGTAACCTTGGTTATTCACGCGGCTATATTGATCAATTTTTTCCGGCTGCATGAGGGCAATCACTAAGCAAGCCCAGCATAAAAAAAGTAAGCCTGTAAAAAGGGCATCCGATGAGGGTTTGAATTCCTGCTCAGGAAACGCCTTTTTGAGCCGTTGCAGTGAGGGAAAACGGAGCTCCAGCACCTGCTCTCTTTTTTTTGGGAAGAAACGCCAAACAAGATAGGGAACTGGCAACAGCAATGCGAACCATGGCGACTCAAAGTGAAACATTCAACGCACCCATTTCTTTAGAGCATGAATTAAGCTTTTAATTTGTTGTTCGGGGAGAGGCTGCCCTTGGGGAGCATAAGGGGCCTGGATCAAAACCTTTCCTTCTTTCACCCAATCGAATTGTTTAGGATCATTTTGCTTTAGCCATTGCAGCCAATTGTCACCAAGCAGTGCAGCGCAGTCCTGCCGGGGGAAGCGGCGGACGGCAATGCGGCGCACATACTCAGAGAGGGTCATGACCGTTTCCCTGGCTGTTTCCTCTGTCAGGTTTTTTTCAAGCAAAGCCAATTGATGCAGCGTGTCGCTTTTCCAGCTTCTTTTGTAACGCACCCAAGCAACGAGGAGATATAAGAAGAAAAAAAGCAAAATACAGGCCAGTCCTAGCACGCACCACCAGCCGATGGCCAGAGGCCAGGCACTAATGGGGTCCAATCCCTCTATATCATGCAGTTGATCAAGCAAGGGATCCATCAGCTCTTCCTTTTCGCCATTAAATTTAATGCTCCAGGCAGCTCACGCAGCACATCCGACTCTGTCGACAACTCGATCAGAGGGATTTTATAACGGGTGGTTACTAGCTTAAGCTCAAGGCGGTTTGCTTCCCAACTCGCTGCATAAGCTTTTCGTCCTGCCAGGCTATCTGTATTGACTTGTACTTTATCATGACCGTGTGAAAAAAAAAGAGGGCCCAACGGGCAGAGTGACTTGTCGGCTGGATCATTCACGGAAATGAAAACGATCTCACATTTTTTTCTAAGCTGAGGCAGCCATTCCTCCCCTATTTCCATAAAGTCGCTAATGACATACAGCAGCGATCCTGTATGCACGCTCTGGACCAGTTGCTCGAAAGCGGCTTTTAAAGGAACCGGCTTTGATTCGCTCAAAGGGAGGGTCAGTGTTTTAAGAACCTGGGCAAAAGACCTTTGTGTCCGTTTGGGAGGATAATATTGCACCCCTTTGTCTACAGCGCCGAAAAGGCAGGCGCTGATCCGCTCATGCTCGCCAATTCCTCGCCAGCCCAGCAGGGCGGCAATGCGCGCTGCCTGCACCGATTTAAAGGTATTGCGCGTA
>JAJTHR010000130.1 GCA_021298935.1 Parachlamydia sp.
CCATAAAAGCTGAAGCTATCAAGCGAGAAAGAAATTTTTGTCCCCCAGGTGTTGATATGAATTCGACTAATTCCGGTTCAAGTTCTTGGCAACTTTTCTGGAGTTTCCAAGATTTCATTGTGGAAAAGGGGACTTCAAGAAGAGCGGCAGCCTTTCGTTTAGATATCTGACTTTGCTTTAAGGATGTAATACTATTTCCCGAAATTAAAATCATAAATTTGACTTGTGATCACCTTCATCTTTAAAAGATCTCTCCTTTTTGATATTCAAAGATATCAACTTCGAAAAGATCTTTTAAATCTGAAGCGCTGACAAATCAACTTTATGGTTTTATTTTTGGGAAATGGTATAAGCTGCTGAAAGGCGACTATCTTGCAGGCCTTTTCTTGGCCAGAGCGGTGGAGCTTGAAACGTTTTTTTCTTGCAATTTCAGCTGAAGTGAGAGAAACTAGTTTCATAGAATCGATGGTTGTTGCGTTGTCGTTGAAAACAAATGTTGCAACGTCGGTTCTATTTTTTCTATCTAAAAACTATTCCCTCTTAAAATTAAAAATATTTATTTGATTAATTGCCCAGTTACGTCTGGCAACTGAGCGAAAGTTCTCTCAGGGAAGTGAACACAGCCAACTAAAACATCCTGTTCTTCAACTTTCCCAAAAACACCTTCTCCTTTGATAGATTCAAAATCTTGAACCTGAGGTAAATGAATGGATCTCTCTTTTGCTCCTTGAACAATTGCTGTAGCCAAAGGATGTTCGCTGCTTTGCTCGATAGAAGCTGCCAAACGAAGAAGGTCATTTTCCTTCCAATTTTGACTGATCACTTGCATTAATTTAGGTTTTCCTTCAGTGAGCGTTCCTGTCTTATCGACTACAATGGTCGTCACCTTTTCAAGTTTCTCTAAAGCTTCGGTATTCTTAATCAACACACCGTTTTCGGCGCCTTTACCCATCCTCACCATGATAGACATAGGAGTCGCCAGACCTAACGCACAGGGACAAGCAATAATGAGTACAGCGACTGCATTGACAAGGCCATAAGTAAAAGACGGATCCGGACTCCACAGAAACCAAGCAATAAAAGTTAAAACGGCAATTACAATCACAGCCGGCACAAAATAGCTAGAGACTTTATCAGCTAAACCTTGAATGGGCGCTCGGCTTCTTTGTGCTTCAGCCACCATTTGCACGATGCGCGAAAGGAGCGTTTCACTGCCTACTTTTTCGGCACGCATCAAAAAGCTGCCTATCTGATTAATTGTTCCGCCTATAACCGGATCGCCTATCCTTTTTTCAACAGGGATGGGTTCGCCTGTCATCATCGATTCGTCAATTGCGCTTTTGCCTTCTGTGATCTTGCCATCAACTGGGATTTTATCTCCCGGCTTGACCCTTAAAATATCACCTGTTTTAACTTGATCAATAGCCACTTCGATTTCTTGACCATTTTTGATGAGACGTGCAGATTTAGCCGCTCGTCCAAGCAAAGCCTTAATTGCTTGGCTTGTTTGGCTACGGGCTTTCAGTTCCAGTACTTGTCCGAGCAAAACCAGGACTGTGATCATTGCAGCTGTGTCAAAATAAATTGGAATGAAGCCTTGATGTTTAAAAGTTTCAGGAAAAATAGAGGGGAAAAGGTGAGCAGTAATACTATAGACATAAGCAATTCCAACTCCCAAAGAAATTAAACTAAACATATTAAGATGACGATTAACTAAAGAAGCAAAGCCTCTTTGAAACAAAGGCATGCCGCACCAGAGGACAACCGGCGTACTAAGGATCAATTGAAGGAGACGAGACAAATGGGGTGAAATGAGTTGATCTAAAATAGGGATCATAGGGCTCATAGCCAAGAAAACGATAATTATAGAGAAGATAGACCCTATCCAAAAACGGTGAAACATGTCGTCATATTCAGAATCAATTTATGACGCCCTCGGGATTTTTTGGATCTATTCCCAATCTGACCGCGGGTGTAACTGTATTGAATATGGTAAATGAAGTGGGGTTATCAGGCAAGTTCACTTACAAATCGGAAGCAAACAGGAAATATTCTGCGATTTGTGCAACGTGCTATTGAGTGCTTTTACGCACAAATTTCCCCGCCATTAATTTCAGAGGCGATGGGTTTCTAATTATTTTTCATCTCCCGACGAAGGAGGGAGGTGAACATCTACCCGAAATCATGGGAGCTACCTTACATATTCTAAAGGAAGCCGGCGCTTTGATCGATATTCATGAAGTTGAAATTGGGGAAAAAGTCTAATTGAATATGTCGACCATCACACAAAATATGGGATTAGGCTTTGGCAGAAAAATGCCTCTCCTTTTTTTCTTCCTTACTTCAATCGTCGTGCACAAAAAGATCTTCAATCTTGGAAAGCAAACGACGATTGCAATCTTTAACCTACAACCCAAAATTCCCATAAAAATATTTGAACTTTAATTAAATATTATTTAAGGATAGGTTTTTGTGATTGTACTCATACCCAAATTATAAGGTGGTTTAAATGAAAATTTCTAAATTTATTATTTCCTGTTTTGCGATTTGCTTTTTTTCCTCTCCACTTAAGGGAGAAGTGGTTTTTCATGATAGCATGAAAAATTATCCCAGTTTTGATTGGCTTCCTTTGGGTTTGCCTAGTGATGGAACAAGTACTTTTCTCCATACTAAATGTGGTACAGATGTCTTAACTGATTTTAATTATCCATTTGTTCCTGCTAGTCCATTAACCATTATAGTTGCCCATGCTACAACTCTTAATCCAAATCTTACTTTTAAGGATGTTCCCATCTTAGATTTAGCTCCCGATGAAGAAATCTCTGCTGAGCTAAAACTTGCTTTTGAGATGCGTGGAGTGGAAAATAATCCTTACGGGATTTTACCTTGTGAGCAAACTGTCCAATTGGGCGTGTCTGGTTTGGTCTTACTAACAGATACAGGCAACACAATATGCATGTTCGCTACTAGCAATGCGGTTTATGCTAACGCCGATTCATTAGGAGGGTTTCCAAATCCAAACGGCACTTTATCAAGAGAATTTATTTCTTTTAAAAAAATTGCAAATCTTAAACCAGGAAAAAAATACTTATTTAAAGTTAGTTATAGTAACGTGGATGGCAAAGCGAGATGGTTTCTTAACGGTAAATTAAAGGCAGAAAGTTCACGTCCTTTGGCGTTCCCTGCTTTTGCTAATTTTTGCAATAATCCAGAAGGTCTTCCCAATAAAGAAGCAACTTTCGCTGGAGCTGCATCTTATCCACAAAAAGTTTTTACTAAGTGGTCTGTCATTATTACCATTGATGGCGTAACGGATCAAGGGAAATTTCCTGGAGATTTTGGATTATTAAACTTTGGACAAAGTTATATCACTCCTACCAATTTCTTAGTCCCCTTTGCTGATTTAGCTGCAAATCCCTCTGCCTATTTAACATGGCCAGGGAGATCAGCAACACTATCACTTTTTGATTTTAAACTTAGCAAAGGCATTCCTTCACATGATAAAGTATGCCATAAATGTAAAAATTAAATTGGCTTATTTACTTCCAGTTTAAAGCTGGAATTTATGCTAGCGTCAAAGTTCTCAAGGTTGAGTCATTGCAAAGATCCTCCATACAAAAAATATTGAGGTGTTGGCAATGATTCAACCTCGAATACTGATATGCTAAAAGATCGTTATACCCTGGATTCCCGAACACTCATAACGAGGATGGTGGGTTAAATCCCAGATTGGCATAGATCATTTTTTGTTTTTCTAGCACCTCACCTACATAAGGCTCGTGGTCTACTGTATGAAAGCATTCAATCACATCTAATTTATCCAGCATTTCCTGTAACGTATATTGCTTAAACATGTTGCTCTCTTGCATTTTCTTCTTAATGTATGAGAGGTAAATGAGAGCAACGAACTCTACAAAAAGCTTC
>JAJTHR010000016.1 GCA_021298935.1 Parachlamydia sp.
ATACCATTTCCCAAAAATAAAACCATAAAGTTGACTTGTCAGCGCTTCAGATTTAAAAGATCTTTTCGAAGTTGATATCTTTGAATATCAACAAGGAGAGATCTTTTAAAGATGAAGGGGATCACAAGTCAAATTTATGATTTTAATTTCGGGAAATGGTATTAATTCAAGTTTATAAATCACCTTACGCAAAAGGAGCAGGTGAATAAGCAAATCTTTTGAATCTTAATTAACTTCAAAAATGCTCGCAATATCAGTAAAGTATTGCTGCGCTTTTTGAATTAATTGATTTTTCAAAATCTCTCGGCTTTCATTTTGCTCTTTTGCTTAAGGTGAGTTTACAAGTTTAGATCATTTCGAAGCACAACTCAGATGATTTTATTTTGTCATTCGTATCTTTAGTCCTCTGAGCTGTGTGTCTGATAAGTCATTCTGCTTCAAATCTGTCAAATAACAATTATTCCATAAGTGTTCTAAGGAGGAGGGTCATGTCAGCGTGGTCTTGGATTGACATGATTTCACGAATACTATGCATGGAAAGCTGCGCACAGCCGATGTCGACAGTCGGCATGCCTGCATTGCACGCCTGCAGCGGGCCGATCGTTGTGCCGCATGGCATGTCATTGCGGCTGACAAATTCCTGAAGCGGAAGCCCCAGCTTTTTGGCTGCCAGACGGATGGGAAGCGAAGAGCTTGCATCCGTTGCATAACGGGCCTGCGCATTGTTTTTTAACACGACTCCTTTGCCAAGGATCGGTTGATGGTGCGGGTCGTGCTTTTCTTTGTGATTGGGATGCAACGCATGCGCGAGATCAATGGAGACGCAAAGCGATTGAGAGAGGAGGCGGAAATAGTCTTCTCTTGAGCAGCCGATGGCCGTCAATAGCCGCTCAAGCGTGTGGTTGAAGAAGGGCGATTTAGCTCCAAGGGAGGTCTGGGAGCCAATCTCTTCATGGTCCCAAAAAAAGACCATTTTAATTTCATCATCAAGAGGGGAAGGGGCCGCTGTCAAGGCTTCCATGGCTGCATGCACGCTTGCCAGGCTGTCGATACGATAAGAAGCCAGCAGTTGGCCCTGGTAGCCAATCAGGCGGGCTTTTTCTAAGGGATAGAGGAAAAGGTCGTAGGCGATCAATTCTTCGTAGTCAATTTTTTTTCTAAGAATTGTTTCAATCAAAGAGGTATGCGGTGGAATCGTTGAGCTTAATGCCGCGAGAGCATTCAAGTGCTCCTGCTTGTTTAGAAGCAAACCTTTTTCATTGATGTCACGATCTAAATGGATGGCAAGCTGCGGAATCATCACTGGATCTTCATCCAGGCGGACAAGCGCTTCATTAGTTTGTTTATCATGGGTTGTATAGTACACGCGTCCAGCCAGGCCAAGATCGCGATTGAGCCATGAATTGAGCAAGGGGGCACCATAGATCTCTACAGCCAGTTGGACTGTTTGAGAATGGGTTTCTGGTTTTGGTTTGAGTTTAAACCCGGGGCTATCTGTATGGGAGGTAAATAGGCGCAATTTTTTTGGCTTCGTTTTTGGCAAGACAAACGCACAAAAGGAGCTTCCCCGATGATTGACGAAATAGCGCCCTTCTTTTTCTATTGGCCATGATTCGCCACTGTTGAGTTCTGTAAAGCCTACCTGTTTAAATTTTTCAGCGACATTAGCTACAGCATGCCACGCTGTCGGGCTGCTGTCCAGAAAGTCAATGAGGCTTTGAGTGAGAGAAGAAGAGTTGTGCATAATAAATAATAAAAAAGCCGCTTAGGAAAGGAGTCCTTTCTTAAGCGGCTATGTTGCTAAATTAACGGCTCTATTAGAAGATTTTGCCGAAAGCTAAGTTGAACGATGTTGAGTTCCACTTATGCTTTGTTCTTTCTCTTCCGCTAAAGTCGCTGAATAAGCTGTCATCATTGCAATGTCTATGCTGTCTATGTGCGTTGTAATCTTGAACTTTTACTGCAAATCCAATTGTCCAGTCGCAAGAAAGATCATAATCAGCACCGATGTTTACTACCCAGCCATGTCCATGGCGAGAATGTGATCCATGATTGCTGAAGAAGCCGCCTGAGCTGTCGCTTCCATTGAAACGATCGTGGAATCTGGATTTGAAGTGTGCCCAGTGGTATTCCAATTCAGCATAGAGGCTCCAGCATTCGCCGCAAGGACGGTATGTCAAATCTAGGCCGATGAAAGGACCGTACCAACGGTTAACATAGTTATGTGTGCAGCAGCAGCTTCCTTGTGTTGGGAAGAGGAAATAACCGCAAGATTCAAAATCAAAACCTTCATGATCAACTGTGATGTGTTGTTCATCAACAGAGTAACCGATCACTGGAGCAACTGCCATTGTGCAATCACAGAAGAAGAACGGGTAGCCGATCGCGATGTTTAGATCGTAAACGTATTTGTCATCGATCACATCTCTATTTCTTGATTTGAATTCAAAAGCTTCAGAGAAGTCATCGAATCCATAAACAGATTGTCCAAAAGTTGAGAATGACTGTTCGAAATCACCGTCTAAAATCCAGCCCCAGTATGCAGATGCGCGGCCATAAAAGTTGCAGCCCATCATTGTTTTTGCTTTAAGACCGATCTGGAAAATGTCGATGTCTTTAAATTTTGTATGGTTCTTGAAGAACGGATCGCAAGATGGCCACTGATGTGTCCAATTAATGTTATCACGACGATAGCCAGCTTCAAAGCTTACTTGCCCTGCATCAGCGTTGGCATAGGATACGGATGATCCTACTAATAACGTCATTAAGAAGGTAATCCAATTTCGCATAATTTTTCCTCGTTAACGTTGAGTTTTCCTAAATTTTCACACTTGGTGTTTGTTCTATCAAGCACTTGCTAATAGTGACGTTTATTAGTGATCAGATCTTATTTCATCTGCCCACTTTTTCACCTAAGTTTCGATTTCAATTACCTGACATGGGCTTGACTAGATAGGTGCCTAACGGTCAGGTAATTAACTTAAAGCTCAGGCGGTTTATTTTCCTTCTCAGTATTCATGGCTTAAAATAGCCCATAAATGGCTTTTGAAATGAAAATAACTAATCAAAATTCACTGCAAATTCTGTTAAACAAAACTTTGCTTAATTCGAAGTCACTATCAATCATCTTTTAATTATCTGTCAAAGGTTTTTTTCCTAGAAATTTTTATTATTTTATATGACTGATAATTAGTGTTTTAGGAAACCCTCTTAAGCTGAGGAGCAATCACCGACTCGCCGTTTAAATAGCGGTGTAAAACGGTTGGGATTTTAATTGATCCGTCAGGCTGCTGATTGTTTTCCAATAGCGCAACCATTAAGCGGGATGTCGCTAATCCGGAGCCATTTAAAGTATGGGTGAACTCCAGTTTGCCATCTTCGTTACGATAGCGTGTGTGAGAGCGGCGGGATTGGTAATCGGTGCAATTGGAAACGGAGGAGACTTCATAATAGCGATTTTGACCGGGCAGCCAGACTTCGATATCAACCGTGCGGGCTGAAGCAAATGACATATCTCCTGTGACAAGCAAGACGTTGCGGTAATGCAGCTCGAGTCCTTGCAAGACCTCTTCGGCGCTTGCCATCATTTGCTCGAACAGTTGCATGCTCTCTTCCGGCTTTGCAAAGCAGAACATTTCTACCTTATTAAACTGGTGCATGCGAATGAGCCCCCTTTCCTGTGAACCTGCCGCTCCGGCTTCTCTTCTAAAGCAAGGGGTATAGGCGATGTATTTTAAAGGCAATTCTTCTGCCGGTATCACTTCGTCGATATGCATGCCATTTAATGGCACTTCGGCCGTTGGGATTAGGTAAAGATGGTAGTCTTCGTCAGCTATTTTAAATTGCTGATTATCAAACTTAGGAAGCTGTCCCGAAGCAAACATCACTTCCCGTCTGACCAGGACCGGCGGGATCCATTGCTCAAAGCCATTATTAATATGGGTATCAATCATGTATTGCAAAAGGGCCCATTCAAGCCGCGCTCCCATTCCCCGGTACACCGGCCATCCGGTGCCCGCAATTTTGGCTCCACGCTTGAAGTCGAAAAGATTTAATTGTTCGTTAAGTTCCACGTGATTTTTAAACGGAAATTCAAATGAGGGTTTTTCTCCCACTTGCTTGATGACGACATTTTCTTTGGGATCCTGGGAAATTTTTATGTCATCCATGGGCAGGTTAGGCAAACGGGCAAGGGCATTATTGAATTCCTCTTCCCATTCTTTCGTTTGATGATCGAGAGCATGAATTTCGTCGGCAAAACCGGCCACTTGTTCCATAATGGATGCGGCATCCTCGCCTTTGCGCTTCATCTCACCAATTTTTTGAGAAAAATCGTTTCTTTGGGCTTTTAACTGCTCCACTTTTGTTTTGTTTTCCCTTATCCGCACATCAAGGTCGCAGAGAGAGGAAAGATCGATGCCGGGCTCTTTAGTTTGGAGTATTTTTTCGATGCTTTCGCGATTCTTGCGAATCAATCGGATATCAATCATAAAAAGTCCTTCGTGTGAATTCCTAAATAGTCTTATACTTGCCGCAATGCCTTATTAAAAAAGACATTACAGGATTTATTTTCGGCCAAAAATGGCGGAGGCGCTCAAGTGACGAATGTGGAGGTTTTGTGCGTTTAAAAAAACTCATCATCATAGGATTTAAATCCTTTGCTGACAAGACAGTTTTAACTTTCGACAAAGGGATTACCTGCATTGTCGGTCCCAACGGGTGTGGAAAATCGAATATTTCCGATGCATTTCGCTGGGTGCTGGGCGAGCAATCGGCCAAATCACTGCGCGGGCATAAAATGCCGGATGTCATTTTTGCAGGGACGACCGATCGAAAGCCGCTGAATTTTGCCGAAGTTTCCCTGACGCTCACCGATCTTAATGGGGCTTTGCCGATTGATTATGAAGAATTAACCCTGACCCGCCGTCTGCACCGCAGCGGGGAATCGGAATATCTGATTAATGGTAACCTGGTCCGCCTGAAGGATGTGCAAAGCCTCTTTCTCGATTCAGGTGTCGGTCGCAATGCCTTTTCTATTTTTGAACAAGGCAAATTGGACCAGGTCATTAGCTACTCACCAAACGAAAGGCGTTATATCTTTGAGGAGGCGGCAGGCATTTTACGCTTTTTGCAACGCAAACGGGAAGCTTTAAAGAGGCTGGAGCTTGCAGACGGGAATTTCACAAGGGTCAAGGATATCTTCCAGGAAGTGGAAAAGCAGATTCACCTTTTAGAGGTCCAGGCAGAGAAAGCTTTGCAATTCAAGCAGCATAAAAACCGTCTTGAAACATTTGAAAAAACCTTGTTTTTGCATCGTTTAAGTGGGGCGGATACGAAGAAAGAGGCGCTTCATGATAAAAAAGCGCAACTGGACGCCGTTTTGCAGGAAAAGGGGCAGGAAACCGAAGCTGGCAGGCAGACTCTTAGTGCCATCAAGCAAGACATTCAGGAGAATGAAAAAAATGTCAAGGCAGGCCAGGCCGCCCTTTATCAATTGAAAAATGAAAAGCAAATGATCAGTCATGAGGTGGAAACCGCTTTGAAAAAAGGGGAAGAGCTGAAACGGCGTGAATCCAGACTTAAATTAGAAAGGGAAGACCTGAAGGCTTTCGAGCTGACGCGGGCAGTAGAACTGAAAAAGATTGTTCAGGCGGAGACAGAGCTTGCGCTGGAATTCTCTTCCATGGAGTTGTCAATCAATGACCAGCTTCAACTCGTCAAAGCGAAAGAAAAGGATGTCATTGCCTTAAAGCAAAGTGCCCAGATAAGGCAGCAAGCGCATTTAAAAGGGGTGCAGGAAGAAAGCCAGGCTTTGAGTGAGCTAAAACAAGCAGAAATCAGGCTGGAAAATTTAGCCTTAGGGATTAAACAGCTTGAGGCTCGCAGAGTTCAGATTGATCAGGAAATTGAAGCGGCTACGCTTGCGAGAAACGACAGAAAAAAACAGCTGCAACAGGTTTCCGGCCTGGTCGATTCACATAAAGAACGGCTGGACAATTATGAAGAGGAGATCCAGCGCCATGCCTCTCAGGTGGAATCCTCTCAAAAATCCATTGAAATCTCTAAAAAAACATGGATGGAGCTTAAAGCGCGTGAAAAAATACTGTTGAAGATGCGTGAAGACCAGGAAGGCTTCTCGAACGGCACAAAAAAAATTCTGGCTGAATCAAAAAAAACGACGAGTCCCTTTTTTGGGAAAATCCGCCCTCTTTACGAATTTCTTAAGCCTCAGCCAGAAGCTGCCGAAGCGGTCGCCATTGTGCTGAAAAGCTATGGTCAAACCCTTGTCATTGAAAACAAAAGCCTTTTCAATGAATTGTTTCACTATGCCGAACGGGAAGCCCTGCAAGATTATTCTCTGCTTTGCCTTGAAGAGGTCTCATCCGAGGGTTTCAAGGCGGGTTCCTTGGCTGAGAAAATGGACGTTAACGCCGTTTCTTCCCATTTTTTACACAGAACGCTTTGCAATGCCCGACTGGATGAGACCTTCCACTGCATCGGAAAAGAATGGAATGAAGCTTTGACACAAAACGGCGGTTTTGTTGATAGCAAAAAAGTGTATTTCAATATGAAGCCGGGGGAAAATCAGGTTTTTATCCGGGAAAGTGAATTAAAAAATATTGAGAACCAGGCAGGCGGGCTTGAGGTGCAGCTTCAAAGGGAAGAACACGCCTTCCAACTACTCCTCCAGAGTAAGAAGCAGATGGAGCTTGAGCGTGCGGAAGTTGATAACGCTTTGCGCAGGGACGAGATGAAGCTTGTAGAAATCAATTTTTCTCTGCAAAAGGCCCTAGCTGATCTGCAAAAGCTTTTAAACGAGCTAGTGGAATTAAATCAAAAAATTGAAACAGCTGATCAGCATCGGGGGGAGCTGGCAAGCCGCCTTTCAGAATTGAAGGACGCCCATGCCTCTTCCATCCTCGATTCAATCAGGCTGGCGGCCGAGCATGAAAATACCCGCTTACTGTTAGCTAGGGAAGAGGAAACCTTGAATGCCTCTCTGCAAGAACATCAGGAAAAAGGGGCTCTTTTTCGTACTTTAAGTGCGCGCAAGCAGGAATTGCATCATCAAACCCAACTTCTGAAAGTCCAGGCAGGGGAGCATGAAACCCGTATTGCTCGGCTTGAAGAGGAGATTGAAGAGGGGCGGGCTTTGATGGAGGAGGTAAAGAAAAAGGGAGAACTGCAGGCAAATGCGCTGCTTGAAATCGAGCTGCGTTTAGATGAATGCCAGCAGTCATTTTTAATTCTTGAGAATGAACAAAAAAAGCTTAAAGAGGCGAAAGAGCAATTAGAGGGGACTGTTTACAGGCAGGAGGAGCTTCTAAGAAAAAAAGAGGTGGAATTGACCCAGATTAACATTGCGGTTGCCCAATTGGAGGCATCAATGGAAGCGCTTAAGACTGAGTTAAGAGAGCGTTATGATCTTGAAGTGGCGCAGCTTGAGGGCTTAGGATTGCCGGCCGACCTTCCTACAGAGCAATTGGAAAAATCGATCCGCTCCCTCAAACAATCGATACAGGCAGCGGGAGACATTAATTTAGCCTCCATCGAAGATTTAGAAACTCAGCGCGTCAGAGGGGACTTTTTAGGCCGCCAGCTCGAAGATATGCAGCAATCAAAGGATGAGCTGCTGCAGATTATTGCACAGTTGGATGGGGAAAGCCGCAAGCTATTCAGAGAAACATTTGAAGCTATTCGGACCAATTTTAAGAAAAACTACAGTATTTTATTCAGCGGTGGAGAGGCCGACCTGCAGTTTACCGAAACAGACGACATTTTGGAAGCGGGCATTGAAATTACAGCGAAGCCGCCCGGCAAGCAAATGCGTTCCATCAGCCTGCTTTCAGGGGGGGAGAAGTGTCTGACTGCTGTGGCTCTCCTTTTTGCCATATTCGAAGTCAAACCAGCTCCTTTTTGCATCCTGGATGAGATCGATGCTCCACTGGATGATTCCAATGTGGAGCGCTTTGTCAATGTGGTGAAGCATTTTGCCGATCGCTGCCAATTTTTAATTATTACCCATAATAAACGGACCATGGCGATTGGTGACATCCTTTTTGGTGTCTCGATGGAAGAGAAGGGGATTTCCAAGCTTCTTTCCTTGGAATTTAATCATCAAACGCCGCAATTGGCTTTAATTTGATTAATCATTATAGTTCATTTAATTAATAAGTAAGGAGAAATAATGGAATTTTCTATAAGAACGGGGTTATTATATACGGCTAACACGGTGATAGGTGCGGCATGTATCTATTCGTCATCGGAGCGTTTTCAGTGGCTGACCGCATTTTTTTCTGGCGTTGTCTATGGAGCTTTGTGGGGGGAAGATTATACAAATAAATTAAAAAACCTTGTAACTCCAGGAGAAACAAGAAAAATTAGAGATATGGCTGAACAGCTTTCTCAACAAACGCCCGGTGCGATTACGACGTCGGCTAATGCGATTGCCTTGGGAATCCTGATAAAAGCCGTGCCAACCGATGCCCATGATTCCCTATTTGTTCAAAACTGGTCTGCATTTATGCTTGGACGCAGTCTCGGTTATTTATTCGCTATCGATAATTTGCGAAGAAGTAAAAACCCTATCATTGTTGATGCCACACAGAATTTGGTTATTTAATGTTTAGAACGCTGGATATCCATCCAGCTTTTGGGTTTGAGACATTCGACCGGTGGAGAGTAGCGGTGCATCAAAGGGATGAGGCGCTGCGCATTGTCGGTCGAAATCCTGATTACTATGTCCATCGGCTGATGGGCCGGGTGTGGCTTGTTCTCAATAATGCCTCGAAAGTCTTGAGCTACATTCCGCGCATTAATAAAGTCATTGGCCTTTTGCGTATTTTTCTTGTCACACAGGATGAGACGAACGATCGTGAAAAAAAAGCCATCATTGTCAGACACATTTATCGGGGAGCAGCCGAAATTTGCCTGGGCTGCTGGCTCCTTCCCCTTGATATTTTCCAAACAGTCAGAGACAGTTACTTAGTCGAGTCCTATTTGCAACACAATCCTGCCATTCCCTAAATATCCCATGCGAATGCCTGGCATAATCGATCCTTGCTCGTCGCTCAATAAGTGAAAAACAAGATGAGCAATTATACAACACCAAGCGCCTAAGGGCAAAGGATCGAGGCTTTTACTATATATGCATTAGGGCTTGTTGTGGTTCGTTTGGGCACTAAATGGCTTAGCTATTAATAATTTGAAAAAGATTAAACGCAAAGAAGCAACATAAGATGCAAAGACCGCAAAGAAAAACAAGGCAAATTATCAAAATGGCTTGCCAATCAAGCTCTTGCAGCATCTGAGAAGTATCCTTAACAGTTGAGTTCCCACTCTAATATAGGCACTTTCCTGTTTTCCTAAATGACTAGATTAAATAAGAATTATCTCCTCATATTTGCATCAAGTGAGTCAATTATTGATGCAAAATTTAATATAAAATTTAATATAATTGCCTCAATTGCCTCACAAAAAACTATACAATTCAACGTCCCTAAAATTTTCTGAATTTTTTGTTTGGACGCAGTGTCGGTTTTCTATCTAAAAAAAACAACTATCATTGCTGATGCCACATAGGATTTAACCATTTAATGTTAGAACGTTGGTTATTCAACCAGCTTGGGTTTGAGACACCGGTGAAGAGTTGTGGTGTGCGTTGCACATTGCCGGACTTACTATGTCTATTGTTTTCTAAAAATTACAAAATTATGGAAAAAAATAAGCGAAAATCTTTCTGGATTTTCGCTTATTTCAATTGAGAATTTATTTGCTGTTCAAAATGCATTGAGCAATGATTTGCCTTTCAAATTTCAAATAAATATGGGCTACTTTGCCATTGAACACTTTTTTTTGTTGTGGGTTTTTTGGATCGACCCCGAAGAATTCATGCTTCTTAATTGCCTCTGACAAGGTTTTTCCCTTAGAGAGCCTGGCTTCATGCTGTCCTGTATTGTCTAAATACTTGGTAATGTATGTCATTGATTGGGCTGTTTGGACCATGTTTAAAGGGAGATAAGGTACAGCAAAGGTGCCATCATTGTTGCTTATGCGGTTTTTTTGAATCCATTCATAGACTTCGTCTGTATTGCGGATCATCTCCAATCCTTCCTTGATCGCCAATATGATGCAATTGTTGCCATCACCAAGCCTTGCATCTCCGCCATCATAGTTAATTTCCATAGGAACGTTAGAATGACTTTTAACATAGGCTTCATTTATGGGTTTAATGACATCTTTAATGGCATGAAGAGTCGGCCGAAGTTTAGAATGGCCTCCTTGTGAATCTGTAATAAAAAACTGAAACATTCCATTTTTTTTAATCAAATGAACAGGTGATGTGTGTCTTGTGAGGTCATTTGGAAATTCGGCCGGATTTTTACGATGTCTTACTAATAAAAGAATTTCCTCGCCTTCTTTCGCTTTAATAAAGAATTCCTTGACCTTCGTTTCAAATACGAAAAAATTGTCTGCAACCAAGACTTTTTTCCCGTTAAGCTTATTAGCATTTTCGTATTTTTTTATAATCGCTTTTTGCCCTTTTGCAGAAATAGCGTGAATGTTTAATCCCTCTTTAGGGTCATTCTTTTTTTGCGGGTCTTTTGAAAAATGTGTTTTTATGTCTGGGAAAATTTCTTTTAAATTTTTTAATATAAATTCATACTTTCCACGCTCAGGATTGACACAAAGCAACTCTTTTTTTTGTTGCAGGAGCAACTCAACAGCTAGTTGAGCGGCAACTGGCTGTTGATTTTCTTTGCATAAATTGACAAAAGTTTGTCGAAATGAGTCCTGATCCCGTAATTCAACATGTAAAAGGGATTCTCTTGTTAAGTTATTAATTTGCATTTTGACAC
>JAJTHR010000062.1 GCA_021298935.1 Parachlamydia sp.
GGCAGCTTGATTTTGTTCCAGCTGATCCCTTGTCCTTTTACGGGCAGGAGCCACTGTTTCTTTTTTTTCTTCCTTGGGTGCCGATTGTCTCACAGTCTTTTGATCAATCACCATTATTTCCAATGCCACAACTCCATTCTGTCTGGCTCTTTCAGGATAATTCGGTAAATTTTGATAAATGGCAATCCCGGCTTCAAGAGACTTGGCGCTTGGAAGGCATTTAGACACCCCTTCCTTTTCGAGCATCTTTGCAAAGGAAGAATAGATTCTTTTGGCAAGCACTTTGCATTTGACAGTTTTTTCTCCATTTCTAAAGACAATTGTCTGGCCGGCCTGAATGCGTTTAAACTGCCCTGAATTAATCCGTCCTTCAATCGTTTTTACTTTGGTTGCCAACTGGGTGAAGTAAGGCTCGTAAATAGTAATTTCGGTTGTTTTATTGTTATGCGAGAATGAGCGGGCATAGGGTCGGTGTTTCACCTCTTGAGTACGATAGCCTGTATGATCATAGGAATGGCGTCTTCCGTTGTACTCATTTTCATAAACAAAATTATTCATGTGCGCTTTCCTTTAAGCTGTTCAAAGCTTTTTTTATCAGTGACAACTTGGGTTACGGTGATATGAATGGCTGCAACACCATAGTGGTTTTCTTCTGCTTCAGAATAAAATTTTCGATAAATTTTCATCCCTTCTTCGATTGTTGGGGTCCCTGGAAGAACGTTTTTTAAACCTTCTTTAGCCAGCATCTCAGCAAAAGTAGCATAATGATTCACGCGGTGGACATTGCAGAGAAGAGCCGGAACGGGTTCCTTATTTTTTGAAAAAATAATTTTATGCCCCTTCTGGATGGATAAGTATTCAACTTTTCCTAAACGCCCTTCGACTGTTTTTTTGCCAAGCCTGATCGCGTCATAAAATCTGGGCTGCAAAAATAGTTGAATCATAGCGGCTCCTCTTTCAAAATATAGCCATAGAGAAATTCTGTTTCCCCTTCCTTGTACTTGCCTAAAAAAGCGGCAAATTCCTTAAAGTTTTTTCTTTCAAAAAAGAAACGGGATTCTAACTTTGATTCAGAAACAGTTACAGCAATCGATTGAAAACAGGCACTTTGGGCCACTTCGAAAATACGGTTCAATAATTTTGTGCCAATTCCCTTGCCTGAGTTATTTTTTGCATCAATAACAAATAAGGTTTTCAATTCGAGGGCATTCGGTAGTCCATAGATTTCAAAATCATTCGTGGGAGCTATCTTATAAACTAAAATACCTAAGCCTTGCCGGGTTGTTTTTTCTACTAATAACTCGCAAACGCGGTCTTCGGCCAAAGAAATTTTTCTCAACGCATCCGACTGATCCCCGTAAAGAGGAGCGATCACATGATAAAATTGATCGGCGATATAATGATATTCAGCAGAATCTGGTTCAACGACCACAAAATCGCAATCCATAGCTAATTGCATAATTGCATTTCCTTTTTAAAAATAAATCTTACAATTTAAAAACATTAAGAATATGTATTAATTGCGTTAAAATCAAATTAAAAAAATATAGGTCCTATGAGCAGACGGTGGTTTCATCACACATGGAAATTTTTTCTATTTCTATTTTTCTCCCTGATGCTTTATGTCACTGCCATCGCCTTTACAAGACGCCCGGGGAACGCAGGAATTGATATGGCACAAATGCAAAAAATACGACTCGAAGCAACGAATAAGCGATGACTTTATTTTATTCTTTGCTTCCCCTCTACCTTTTCGGCAACCTCCACTGTTTGGGAATGTGCGGCCCTCTAGTCGCTATGCTGAGCCGCCACCCATTCCGACAGTTTTATTTTGCCGGCCGGCTCTTTTCCTACTCACTTGCCGGCCTGGCAGCCGGAGAGGCAGGGGCTGTTTTAACCCTTTTTTTAAAACCGTACCATTTTAGCGAGGCAATCAGCATTGCCGGAGGGCTGTTGATCGTCACTTGGGGCTTGAGCTTGTTATTTAATTGGCATTTCTTTAAAAGCCTGAGACATCCGAAAATTTTTGGCGGCATCAGCAACATGCTTTCAACCCTACTACTTAAAAACACTGCCCGGTCCACTTTTTTCTTTGGAACCGCCACAGTGCTGCTTCCTTGCGGGCAAACATTGATTGTTTTTTCCGCATGCGCCCTTCTTGGCGACCCGGCAGCCGGCCTGTTCAATGGCTTTGCCTTTGCCCTGCTCACCACCCCTTCGCTTCTATTCGCCATGCACGCCTTTTCTTTTTTTAAAACTCTTAAAAGCCATGCCAATTCCATCATGGCGGCTTGCGCCATTGCCGCCGGGGTGCTCGCTTGCTGCCGAGGCTTTGCCGAGCTCGGCTGGATCCCCCATTTCGTTTTAAATCCCGGAGCCAAACCCCTTTACCATATCGTGATCTACTGATGAATAAGGAACCTATCGGCTTGTACATATTCCGTTTTATTTTGGGGCTCGGTTTATTTGCCTTCATGGCAATGCTCTACTGGTCCTCGGCATTGATTGAAAACCAGCTCAAATTTTTGCGTACAGATATCGCCCAGGTCAAAAGCGACATTTTCGCTTTAAGGGGAGAAACGGAGAAAATCCGCTTGGATATTTTAAAAACCCTTGTGGATGCCCGCCCGCAAGCCGCCTCAGCGGTACAATCTTCATCCAAAGATATCCCCTCTCAAATTCGCGAAAACATTCTCACAACGGATCCTTTCTACCAAACGACGCTACCCAAACTTTTAGGGCCTGATTTTGTCCCTCATGGCATCCGGAAAGAAGCCACCATAGGCAAGCCCGACCACCTACATCCTTTCAGTCCCTGGGCAACTGTATCAGCCTGGCAATCGCTTTGCAACGTCTCGACAGCTATCCAGGAAGTGGGAAAATACGAAACGATGACCCCGCAGGCCGCCGAAAGGATTGAATTGCGAAACAATGAAAAAGGACTGCCTGAATACTGGCTTTATTTACGCAAAGACATGTTTTGGCAACCTTTACAGCAAAGCCATTTTGCAGAAGGAGTGGTTCTTGCTCCTTTTTTCTTACGTGCCCATCCTGTCACCGCCCATGATTTTAAATTTTTTTTCGACGCGGTAATGAACCCCTACGTGGAAGAGGGACAGGCTGTCTCACTCCGTACATATCTCACCGATATTGAAGAAATCCGCGTTGTGGATGATTTCACGATGGTTGTACGTTGGAAAGTCGAAACGATTAAAGAAGATGATGGCAAAATGGTACCCAAAATGAAATACCTGTCCAAGTCTTGGACAGGAGCGCTGCAGCCACTCGCCTCTTTTGTCTACCAGTATTTCTCGGATGGCAGCAAAATCATCGACGATGAAGGGGATCCCAATGCCTACCGTACCAATTCCGTATGGGCGCAAAATTTCAGCCAGCATTGGGCTAAAAACACCATCGTCAGTTGCGGTCCCTGGATATTTGACGGAATGACTGAGCGGGAAATTCGCTTTAAACGCAACCCCGACTATTTTGAGCCCCTGGCTGCCTTAACGGAAGCCATAGAAATTAAGTTTAAAGACTCTCCTGATGGCATTTGGGAGGAATTTAAATCAGGATCGCTCGATCTTTTTACAGTGCCGCCGAATCAGCTCGCGGAACTTGACCGCTTCCTGAAAGGAAAGCCTTATAAAAAACAGGAAAGCGCCGGGCTTGGCATCAAGCGGCTCGATTACATTGACAGAAGCTACAGCTACATTGGCTGGAATGCGGCCCGCCCGTTATTTAAATCCAAAAAAGTGAGGCAAGCCCTCACCATGGCCATTGATCGCAATCGCATCATCCGCCAAAATCTTAACGGCATGGGAATGCAAACAACGGGAACTTTTTTCCCTTTTTCCCCCTCTTATGATTCAAGCCTTAAGCCTTACCCTTATGATCCTGAAAAAGCCTTGCAGCTTTTACATGAGGAGGGATGGTACGATAGCACGGGGACAGGCGTCCTCGATAAAACCATCGACGGGCAGCGCATCCCTTTCCGTTTTACTTTGACCTACTATGTAAAAAACCAGACCTCCAAATCGATCTGCGAATATGTCTCAACGGCCCTTAAAGAGATCGGCATTGCCTGCCGGCTGGATGGCGTCGATATCGCCGATCTCACAGCAACCTTTGAAGATAAAAATTTCGATGCCATCTACATGGCATGGGCCCTCGGTACTCCTCCTGAAGACCCCAAGCAGCTCTGGTACTCGAAAGGGGCCAAAGAGAAAGGCTCCTCCAATGCTGTCGGATTCGCCAATGCCGAAGTGGATAAAATTATCGATCAGCTCACCTATGAATATGACAGCAAAAAAAGGACTGAGCTTTACCATCGCTTCGACGCCATCATTTACGATGAAGCTCCCTACACCTTTCTTTACACCCCAAAAGCCGCCCTTGCCTACAGGGACTATTTGCAAAATGTGTTTATTCCGGCCTCCCGCCAGGATCTGATTCCTGAAGCGAATGTCGGAGAGCCTCAGCCCAGCCTCTTCTGGATTAAGGACAAATAGCCAAACATGCTGAATTATGTTTTAAGACGCCTGCTCCTCCTTCCCTTCACTCTTTTTTGCATTGTCCTCATCAATTTTATCATCATCAACCTGGCTCCCGGCGATCCAGTCTCTGTTTCAGAAGTGACGGCAGAAGGACAGGCAAGCCGCCGAGAAGACCGCTCCACTGCCTTTACAGGCGATGAACGGTATCTGCAATTCCGTGAATTTTACGGCCTGACGCTTCCCATCCTGTTCAACAATTGGCCCTCCCTTTCAAAAAGCTATGTGGAAGAGAGACTTTGGAGCCTTAAAAGCCGCCGTGCCTCCCCTGATAACATTGAAGAAATGCCCATCAAGGATTATGATGCCCTGCGCATCCGCTTCGGGGACCAATCTCGCTTCATCATGCCCCATCTGCTGGCAATCATTAAAGATCAGGACACACCCCTCCCTATCCGCCGGCTGGCAAGCCATTTTTTTGTTCGCGGCGGATCACGCCAGGGATTTATCGGTCCCAGCCTGACACCCGAGCAAAAGGAATGGAACAAAGTCGTTGCCAAAAATAACCACCTGCTTCGGACATTTCCATGGAATGACGGGGCCACGCCTGAGGAAATAAGCGATAAAATAAAACTGATGGAGCAGTGGGTCCAGGACTATAATAGCCTCTACCGCTTTGAGCCAACCACAGCAGAAAAGGTCTCCATTTTCTTTTTTGAAACCCGCTTCATGCGCTACATGAGCCGTGTGATTCGCCTCGATTTCGGCACTTTGCGCAATGATGCGAGCAAAACAGTCTTAAGCGAAGTGGTGAAGAGGTTCAAGTATTCCCTGACGTTGTCTTTGATCCCAATGCTGATCACTTTCGTCCTTTGTCAGGTCTTTGGTTTTTTAATGGCTTATAAGCAAAAAAAAGCGTTGGATTATAGCCTGAACCTCTTTTTTCTGGTTCTTTACGCCATCCCCGTTTTCATTGTCGCCCCCTTTCTGATTGAAAAAGTCGCCCTGCACAACACCTTCCCATTCACCTCCATTCCCATTCCTATCAGCGGCTTTACAAGCCCCGACCGAGTATATAACCAATTGACCTCCTACCAGCGGCTGTTCGATATTTTGCAGCATATCGCCCTCCCCATCGTGGCGGTCATGTACGGCAGTCTGGCCGCCGAGTCGAGGCTCTCACGCACAGCCGTCCTGGAGGTCTTGCGGCAAGACTACGTCCGCACGGCGAAAGCCAAGGGGGCTCCGCCTTCCCTGATCCTTTATAAGCATGTGGGGCGCAATGCCGCGATCACAATTGTGACCTCGCTTGCGGGCTCGCTTGGGGCGATCTTGGGCGGCTCCCTGATCGTCGAAACGTTGTTTGATATTAACGGGTTTGGTAAGTTTTTTTATGATGCTGTCCTGAACAGGGATTACAATGTGATCATGTTCTCTACACTTGCAGGATCGTTTTTAACATTAATGGGATACCTGGCAGCGGATCTGGCTTACATGTGGCTGGATCCGCGCATTACATTGGATTAAAAATGTCAAAAAACAGGCACTACAGTTTTTGGTATGCGGTCTGGAAACAGTTCCAAAAAAATAAGCTCGCTGTGGCAGCAGCCGGCATTGTTTTCCTTTTTTGCCTCGTCGGCATTTATGCCCCTTTTCTCGCTTCCAGCAAACCCCTCATTGTCCGCTTTGAAGGGCAGTGGTTCTTCCCCCTTTTCCGCTATTTGTTTTTCCCGGGTTTTTACACAAAATCACTCGATCTTTTTTACAATATCCTCATTTTTACCTTCCCCCTTTTCCTCCTTGCCTGTTTTGCCTTGCGCAAGCAACCAAACTGGCAAAAAGGGGCATTGCTTGGGTGCCTAGCCCTCCAGTTTGCCGCTTTCTTTTATCTATTAACCTACCCGCCTCAAGATCCTGCAGCCAGCCCTGAACTCAATCTCAATCGGCAAAAACTGATCCAAAAGCAGCTAAAAGCTGAACAGGATAATCCTTTCTTAACGCCGCCCCTCTTCCACAGCTGGGAAAGGGAATTGTCCTTTATGACCCCGTATGCCAGGCTGAACGCAGTCCTGCGCTATCAGCAGCGGCAGGCGCAATTTGAGAGACTGCTCTCTTACGAAAAAAGCTATGCAGAAGAAGCCGAACAAAAAGGGAAAGAGAGTACCGAAATGCCCATCTTGTGGAACCTTGATAGGCAGCGCGAAAAAGAGGAAATTGCCGCGCAAGAAGAGTTGTTAAAAGAAGCAAAGGAGGCTTATCCAGAAGCCAAAGCATTCGTCGAAGCTTTCCCGCGCAAATGCCAGGATTTAGGCGACCCACACACCTTGCCGATCTGGGCGCAGTGCGACTTTTTAAACCAGCTACCCGATGCGGAAAAGCAAAGCTACATGCAAGCCAGGCAAAAAGTGGACCGTTACGAAAAAGCGCTTGCACAGTTGGAGTTTCTAAAAGCGCGCCGTCAATGGCTGGAACAGCAATCGAAACAACTGGGCTTCATGGTAATGCCGCTCTTCCGCCCCTTCCACTGGGAAGATGATGCCGGCGGAGAACAAGCGCTCAACCGCACCATTTCATGGTGGGAACTGACGCGCGTCAACCGCAAGGACATGGTTGCAGCCCTTATTTTCGGGGTACGTGTCTCTCTTTCAGTGGGCTTTCTGGCAATCACTCTGGCGCTTCTCATTGGCATTCCCATTGGTGCAATGGCCGGTTACTATGGAGGCAAAGTGGATATCATTACCTACCGCTTGATTGAAATTTGGGAATCGATGCCTACGTTTTTTATGCTGCTGATGGTGGTCGCTTTTTTACAAAGCAAATCGATTTTCCTTGTGATCGGGGTGATTGGTCTCTTTGGCTGGACAGGCTTTAGCCGTTTCATCCGGGGAGAATTTTTCCGCCAAAAGCAGCTCCCCTATGTGGAAGCTTGCCGGGCCCTTGGCTATAATGATCGCACAATCATGTTTTCCCATCTTTTACCCAACGCCATCCCTCCGCTGCTCACCCTTGTCCCCTTTGCCATCATGGGGGCCATTACAAGCGAGGCGGGCCTCTCATTCCTAGGGCTTGGGGAAGAGGGATCCAGTTCATGGGGGGTTCTCATGGACGAGGGACGAAGCGCCTTCCCTTCCGAAAGCTACCTTCTCTGGCCGCCGGCCCTCCTCCTCACTCTCTTGCTGGTGTCAATCGCTTTAGTCGGGGATGCGCTAAGAGATGCCCTTGACCCAAAACTGCACAGCTAATTTACAATTAAAAAGTATAACAATTTTATTACACTTATATTTTATATATAATATCAATTTATAATTAACAATTAATATATAACTTTTTTAAAACCGTTTTTATAGTAATTTACTCACTTCTGCCAAAAAGAGCAAAATGAAAGGGCCTTGTTGCACAATAGCCTTCACGTCAAATTTGAAATAGAATGTAAATAAA
>JAJTHR010000292.1 GCA_021298935.1 Parachlamydia sp.
AATTCTTGCAGACATTATAGGATAAATCAAGCATGAAGCCACGCACATGACTTCTGATGGATCAATTCCCCCGCTTTCATATTTATTACATACCTCTCCACCAGAAGCTATTTATGATGGGGCAAGCAGCATTATTAATGCTACTTGCAATAGTCATCCTTCTTTACAGCATTTTTGCCAATCCATTGAAGCCTCATTGCCAGATTTCCTGAAGAATAATCGCCCAAATGCCTTATTTCTAACAGCCAAGGATGATCCCAATGGGGCTTTAAATTTTGGATATTTAGATGTGATTGCATTTAAAAGAATCGAAAGCCAGTACAATGTGACGTACAAAAAAGTTTCTGATGTTGCTTCTTTTTGTCTAGCGATCGACAAAGAAAAAGCAAAAGGAAATAATATCGATTTACTGATTGTAAAAGCACATGGCAGCCAAGAAAGCATTGCTTTGGATCAAAATAATGAATTTTCCATTTATTCCCCTCTTCCTCAAAATTCATGCTTACAAAACTTATCTTCTAAAGTCACCATTCTTTTAGATAGCTGCTCTGCAGGAAAGGGTAGGGAAAGTGAAAAAAATTTTGCTAATTATATCGCGCTTAATGCACCTAGAAGCGCTCGTATTTTTGCAGCAACCGTTTCGCAAAACAACTTCGTACTATCTCAAGAAAATCCAATAGAATTTAAATTTCGTGTTTTAGGGTTTTTTCAAAGAGACCTCACTCCTGGAAATATTACCTATGAAATTAATGCATTCAATAGGGAAGAAGCGATAAACAACTTTTTAAGAATCACTAATATAGGACAAAATAATACTTGGAAAGGGATCAATCAGGAGTTTTTAACGGCAAACTTATCAGATTCTCATTTAGGGCTAATCCCCTTAAAAACTGAGCCTACTGAAAACTCTACCCAACCCCAGCAATATACAATTTTTTCAGAAACTGTTTTAGATGAGATTGATACAATTGTTGATAGAGTGATTGGCTATTTAGGAGATAAGGCATTTGATGCCACAGGTGTCCCAGCAGCTCTTAATGAGTTTCATGATTTAGAAAATATTATCTCCACCATTTTCGAATCTCCCCTTCATGCGCCTCTTCGGATTGGTGAAAAGTTAATCTCCTCTCCCTCCGCTCTTTTAAAAGCCGTTCTTGCCTCCCCTAAACAGTCATTTTTAAATTTAAATAGTTTGCTTGGCTCACCAGAGTTTGAAACGACATTCGCCTTTTTAACAAGCGCCTATTCAGTTATTGCTCTTGCCTCCTCCCTTATTCCATTATGTCAACTCACTAAAAAAGCCCTAAAAAAACCTTTAAAAGCCCCTATCATCCTCTCAAAAGAACTGATAAAGGCACCCTATAATAATGTCTTAGGTGTTTGTCATCTGGCAGAAGGACTAGTTAATCGACCCTTTAAAACTATCGAGTGCTTGGGAAAGGGGTTGCTGCTTTCTCCTATGGCATTATTTACTAGCGTTAAGGGACTTTTTGGTAAAAGTAAACGTAAAAAGATCAAAAGCAAAATCAAGAAATTGGAGCGCCTTCAAGCCGCTGAGCAACGAGCCAGGGAAAGAGAGTTGCGAGAGGTAAATCGCCTATTACCACTATGCTATGAAATGGCTAAGCAACAGTGGGTGATTGCTACCAATGATCCTCAAGAATACGTTCATTCCCTAGTCAACGATTGGGATCACGCTTTGTGCAGCGGACAGTTCGTAGGACCTTGCAGCCAATTTTTACAAACTATCGAAATTGAGCTTAAGTATTGTAATTTTGCTGAAGTGGTTAGATTAAGCCCCTCGGTCCATCGACTAACACCGGTACTACCCGAATATCTAGTTAATGGCATAGTGAAGTATGCACAGTCAAACTTGAAGTTGGCTTATGAGATAGATGCTCTTGAAAGCCAAACCCCTGGATTGCAAAATGTAACTAATGATTTAAGTGGCTTAACTTCCGAGCTTAAAGAAGAGGTACAGCTTTTAGAGCAAGCAGTACAAGCGAGGGTAGAACCCGCTTTAAGTGAAACGTCAGCTAAATTGGAAACACATATCCAAACACTAACTGTGCAAAATGAAGAATTGAGGCAAAATGCCCATTTAATTACAGCCCGATTGAGAAATAGAATGTCCCCTGAAAAGGCTGCCAGCTTAATGGCTAAATTAGCCGGTTCAAATCGAGCATTTCAATAAAATAGAATTTCGATAGTGATTAAATTAAAGATTTTTTCCGTAGGTAAAACCAAAGAGACCTGGCTGGACGAAGCCTTCCGCGAATATGAAAAAAGGTTACGTGGAGTCATGCAAATTGAGTGCCATTGGGCAAAGGACTCGCGTCAGCTTGAAGAATGGGTGTTGAAGGAGTCCTCACCAATTTGTCTGGATCCGGCAGGACAACTCTTTACGAGCGAGCAATTCGCAGCCTTTATAGAGGAGGCCTGGAACCTAGGGGGCTCAAGATTGACAATCATTATTGGCGGGGCAGAGGGACTGCCGAAAAGCCTGAAAAAAAACAATCGGCTGATTAGTTTATCGCCCTTAACGTTTACCCATCAAATCACCCGTCTTGTCTTAATTGAACAGGTGTATCGGGCCATCGAAATATTTAAAGGCTCAAAATACAACAAATAACTTCAATTTTTAGTGTTCACCATCCATTGAGAAAACTTATCCAAAAACTGCACAAAGCCATCCATGTATTCCATAGGAAAATTGTATTTTTCGGGATTCAAGAGAACTTTTTTAAATGCATTCATCCAAGCAAGCCGCGCCTCTTCATCGATAGCGAATGGAAGATGTCTTTGACGCATGCGGGGAGGCCCAATTTGCTGCTGATAGAGGGGCGGCCCCCCTAAGATAAAGACAAAGAAGGCCGCTGACCTCTTAGAGGCTTCCCGCATATCAGATGGAAACATTGAACGGATAGAAGAGCTCTCCA
>JAJTHR010000110.1 GCA_021298935.1 Parachlamydia sp.
CAAATCATCCGATCGGACTTTTAAGACACCCTGCAAAAGGCCTTTATTCGTGCGCATGAAGTGCTGACGCTTGGCGAAGCGAAAGCAGAAGAACCGGCTGCGCTGGAACTCAAGCCTGTTTCTGTTCTAGAGGGCGACTGGCAGCCGGCGTTTGTAAAAATTGAAGAAACCCAATGAGGATCCATGCCTTACCCCTCTAAGCCGCTTTTAAAGCCCACACCTCACCAGGGTGTCGGTGAAGATAAAAATGATATAGGTTGTAAAAATGATAGAGGCCCTTCCCTTCATCCACCCTGCAATTCTGCCAAACGAGTATAGAATCAAAGGAAGTTTACTGCTAATTCGATCGGCCGTCTCACTGGCGGCAAGTCATGCCTTTGCCGCTTTGATCTATTCCTTTACACAAAGATTTGTGCCCACTTATTTAATGCTCTTGACTTGGACTCCATGGACCCTGATCGATATCTACCTTTCAAGCCGGGCAGCTCAAGTTTTGGCTGTCAAGGATTATATCGAAAAAGAACAACCCTCTGAAGCATGTATAAAAGCTATTGCCTACAGCCTTACGGCTTTAAAAGAGGTGTATGAGCAAGGGGTGTCACTAGTTAAAGAATGGCCTTTTTCATTGGCCGAGGAAATTATCCGCTTTGGAAATTTTAGCGCTTTTGAAATTTTAGTCGATTCCGGCTTTGCTTTTCACGAGCATCCTGCTTGTTTTGCTTTCTTGGTTACAAATGATAAAAGAGTTTGGATTGATTACCTCACTGTACGTGCGGCCATTGCAGCAAATTCATTTTCAAGTGATTCGCAGTACGAGATTTGGAGACGCTTGTCTAATTCGGAAATTGGAATACAACTGATAGGTCTTGGCTTCAATGTCAATAGTCGGAATCAACGGGGTAGAACAGCCCTGCATTCGAGTATTTTAGAATTGCGTCATTTAGAGAATGAAATGATGCATCCTTCAAATAGAACCAATATTTATGTATTGATATTATGCGGCGCTGATATCAATGAAGTGGTGCGCTATGGAGAACTGGAGATCAGTTTAGAAGATTTATTACGTCAATTTGATCCCATCTTCTATGAAAGTATAGCCACTATTCTTTAAAGTGATAAAGATAAGGGTCGCACCAATGAGAAAAAAAGGAGGTGAAATGATTTCGGGTGAAAAAAAAGCGGCACTGCCGCAGCCTCCTTCGTTTGCACTTTTAAATATGATTTATTAATTCTTAATTCTAAATTAATGTTTGTTTTGCTATCATTCTCAATTACAAAAACAACTATAATTTTCACATTAGGATCAAAATGTTATTGAATCATCTCTCAGATGTTCCCAGTTGTTTTAAATACATCCCACTTCTAACTCCCGCTTTAAAAGAGGGGTGTTATGAGGTTGATTACAATCTGCAAAAGCAACGTATCATTGCAGTGGCGTCGCTAGCTTTCATCGGTTTAGCAGCAGCTTTTGCCTTTAACCCGGCCTTTTCTTTCGTATCTTGCTTAATAGTGCCAATTATGAAAATGGATGATTTTATAACATCTAGATTAGCTGAACGATTGGCTGTAAAGGAATACTTAGAAGCTGACGTTCCTTCTTCAGCTTGCATTAATTACCTTGGAAAGAACTTAAATGGTTTAAGGAAATTAAGCGGACTTACAAGTGATTTTTATAAAAATGATATTAATGGTAATAGTATTCTGAAAAATGGCTTTTGGCTTCATAACCTAGAGTATTTTAAGTGCATGGTGGATAAGGGATTTGATTTCAATCGCAATCAACCAAATTTACCCAATTGGTCTTATTTAACACAAATAAGAGACGAAAAACAGCATCTTCAATATTTGTTAAACGCACGACCAGGATGTGTGAGCTCTATTTCAGTTCATGATCAGCACCTCATCTGGTCCTGTATAGCAACCAAAGAAGAGGGGGAGTTTTTAAAAAGCCACGGCTTTGATATCAACATGATAAACACCTACAATGGGAGGTCAGTCCTTTACAATCTCATCACTCATTTACGTATTTTTGAGGAAGATGACCAAAAAGATGCAGAACTAGCTCGTATTTTGTTGGATTGCGGAGCTGATCCGACCTTAACTTTGACTTACAATGGCGAAGAAATGAATGCCATTGAGCTAGCTCGAAGAGAACGCCCGGCTGTTTATCAAGTTTTATCTGAATATAATGAATAAAATCAGTTAGATTTAAGATAATTTACTAATTTTGATGAAAGGTCTCTTTAGCTATTCAAGCTAAAGGACCTGATAGCCACACTTAAGTACTCTGCGAGAAGACAGCACATAAAGGGAGATAGGCCCCTCTTTAAGCCCTACTTAACGGGATCCCACTTAATGGCATTTCCCCGCTCATCGACAATGTAGCGATAGACCCACCGTTCGTTGTTTTCACGCATGAGGCGATCGCATCCGAGCATATATCCTTTGAAAAACCCGTATTTTCGCATGGATTCAAGGGTGTATTGCGAGCTGCTGGGGATAAAATGGCTTCTTGGGCCGTCAGCCGGTGAAATGATCTCTTGGTGAAAGCGGATAGCAGCGGCACCCAGTTCGGCCAGCCATGATGCAGGTAGGGGAGAGCAGGGTTGTTTGCAGGGGAGGGCTAAATCAGCATCCTTACCCCATGGGGAACAGGCAAGATAGAAAGGAAAAAAGAGAAAAAAAAGGGTGCGCATTAGAAACTCGTCTCAAACATGAGGACTGGGTAAAGTCCATGTTCGGCCAAGGTTTTTTTGGCCACTCCTTCATACAGCCGGTTATTAAATTCATCGGCTTCAATTCCAGCGCCATTAATACCCCCAAGATACCATCCCATTTCCATGCTGGCGGTTAGGGCCCCGGCTGCCGGATAGCCTCTTTGGAAAAACTGATAAGAGGCAAACGTAAAAAGGGCATTGATCATAAATGAAGTGACTGCACTTTTTGTCTGGCCGACATAGGAATAGCCGGCCCCGGGCAGCAAGGCATTCAGCAGACGGGCTTTTTGAGGTGATTTGGCAAACTGCGTATAGGGAGTAAAGTCGGCTTTCAGGGCGTCAGCAGAGCGATGCAATTTTATTTTATGCTCAGCATTCCCCATGTTTCCCTTCTTTATGTCCCAAAAAAGGGTGAGATCGTCCGCTGTATCAGGTGAGTATTTTTGAATGGTCTGCAATAGGCAGTCGGCCTTCTCGTCTTGCCCGATTTGTTTGTAGCATTCGTAGAGCAAAATAAGGAGATTGCTAAAAGCAGGAAAGAGGGGGGTCACGTGGGCCAGCTCGCTGGTTTCAAAAATATTGACCGCTTCCTGGTATTTGGCTCCCAAGTAATAAGCGTAGATTAAGTTGTAGTCTAATTGGAGGCGCCTTTCAATGGCATTGTCCGGAGCCAAGACAAGGGCCCTTTTATAGCAGGTGATTGCCCGGTAAAGATCCAACTCCCTGGCAAAGGCATCTCCGATGAGCAGCTCCCTGCCCCATTGTTCGAGGCGTTCATCGGGGGAAAGGGGGTCAAAAGCGGAGGGGAGAGACTGAATGGAATGGTTCAGCGGAATAGAGGGAATCACCGGTTCCATCGTTTCTTGAGAGAGCTGGCAGCTTGCTAAAAGCAGCGCCAGCCCGCATAAGGGGACAATCTTCATTTAATCGTACAGCCGATCTCGTCAGGATCTGCGGGGCGGATACTTAGGAAATCAAGCGCTTCGTCGATTTCATAGTTCCATGAGCGTCTGAATTTACTTTTTTCCCTATAGACATCTTGTTGACGCTTTGTGATATTTTCAAGCTCTTCTTCCGTGTCGACGATCAGCGGACGAATGAAAATCATCAAATTTCTTTTATTGTCGAGATTACGTTTGTTTTTCGAAATACCTCCAATGATAGGGATGCCTCCAAGGCATGGTATACGACTAAGTGCTGTTGTCTCTGTGCTTTGAATCATGCCGCTTAAGATGACAAAAAAGCCGTTTGGGACGTGGATCCTAGTGACTGTACGACTTTTTGAAAGTACAGGGATTAGGTTGAAGTCCACTTCAGAAATATTGCCTGAATTCGCCGCATCCCCTGTGCCATTTGTCACTTCTTCAATGATATCCAGTGTAATGATTCCATTGTTTCCAATCATTGGAGTGACACGAAGCGTCGTTCCAACATCAATAAACTGGAAATTATTTGTAATGACACTACCAAGGTCATTGGCTATTGACTGCGTTTTATAACGCTCTGTTGAGCCCACAAAAATTTCAGCGGTATTATTATCTTCGGTAATAATTTTAGGGTTCAATATGATATTTGTCTTTGCATCCGTATGGATGGCCCGCACAAGAGCGCCAATTGTGTTGAAAGATAAGCCATCGCGGGAGATGCTACGTCCAATGATACCTGCCGTATAGCCATCGCCTGTCAAGCCATTGTCAACAGTTAAAATATTAGACGCTTCGCTAACGATCTCGCCGTTTAGCAAGCTTGCTGCGAGCGCCGGTCCTGCCCCTAAAAAGTTTTGACCCCCAGCTGCATTGGGTCCGCCGAAGCGTGTTCCCCAATCCACTCCATAGGTCAATGAATCGGCGATGGTCGTATCCAGGATCAACATTTCAATGAAGACTTGGTGGAGCGGAATGTCGATTTCCAATACGAGTTCCTTGATCCGTTCAAGGGCCGCGACAGTCCCTGTAAAAATCAGGGAGTTTGACCCTTCAAGCCATTGGCTGCTGTTGATGGCTGCCACAAGATCGAGGTTAGCAACGCCTGTGATGGCCAGGCTTTCGGCAATTCGGCGCAAAGCAATTTCCAATTGATCGCCGCGGCGGTACTTTAATTTGTAGATGAAAAAGAGGGTCCTTTCAATATGGCCCGGGGGGAGATCTTGCATCCAACGAGGGTTGGTGCCAATGCCGCCCGGCAGAAACTGCGTGTTCTCATCAAAAATGATGCTGTCGCGCCCCTGGACACCAATGCCACCTTGATAGCCGGGGGGAAAGCTGGTTGGCAGATTAGGATTATATCCGGGTGTGCCGGGAATATTGTAAATGGGGTTGCCAAACTGGTCAAGTTGTTCAGATGGTACAGGGCCTCCTGGCAGGGGAGAGGTCCCCAGACGGCCAGACTCGGCTCCAGCACCTGGAAGATCTTGAAAGCGGAGCTTGTCCAGTGGCAGAATTTTTGTACGCCCTTCATTGATATCAAGGTTTTCCAGAATCGCTAATGCCTTTTCGACAATAAACGAATTTGAAACGATGAAAATGCTATTAGTGGATGAGTGGGGAACCAGGAGAAATGGATTGCCTTGCGCAATGGGCTGCAAAAGCTTAGTAGCCAGGTCGGCAAGCGAGGCGACAAATGCATTTTTGACAACATATTGTCCAACGGTCACGCCACTATTGGGTGCATCAAGTTTTGAAATCAGGTCAGCGATTTTGTTGACGTTGGAAACAAGGTCTGTGATGATAAGGTTATTGGAATCGCGCAAGACTTCCACTAAGGCATCGTCCGAAAGCAATGGCTTGATGATCTCGCCTGCTTTGACTGGATCAAGTGTATTTAAGCGGAACACTCTTGTTACAAGTTCTGTTTCCGAGCCTGAATGCTCTGTTCCGTCTAAAACCACTCTTGCAGGGGCTCGGACACGGGGATTGCGGTGGATTATCAGATTGTTCCCCTGCTCGATCAGAAAAAGGTCCCGTATGCGCAGCTCTTGCAAAAGGGCTGCCATTAAATTGTCAACGGAAGTGGGCTCTTCCGATACAATGGTCACATTGAAGAGGAGATCCTCTTCATCAAAAACAAAATTCTTATTGGAAATACGGCTGACAAAGCGGATGTACTCCACCATGGCGACATTGTTAAAGTTGATCGATCCCACTTCGGTAATCTCAGGAAAGGGAGCCGATGGAGCGGCACTGGGGACAGGCTGCACAAAAGCGGGCGGCGTAAAAATAGGCTCTATACGGGGTATAGGCTGTTGCAATCGTGCCGGCTCTTGAGTTGGAAGCCGCGTATTATTCATTTCCGGTCTTTGAGGCTCTTCAATCGTTCTTTCCTGTTCAATGACTGTGCGCTTTGTCGTGATCGGAGCGGCAGCCGGAGAAGAGGGTTGGGTAGTTCTTACAGACTTCTGGGTGGTCTTTTCCTCTATTCTTTGCGGTTCGGTCGCCGGCTTTTCTTCCGTTGCTTTTTCCGGCATTTGTCCCCGCAGAATAGGTAGAGGCGCTGTAAAATGAAAATCTTCGCCTGGCTTAGCTTCCAGGGGCTCATTGATGTCTGCTTGGGCAATAAGCGATTCCGGTTGAGGAGGGGGGTTGCTTAGGAAGGAGGCGAGGCTATGGGAATTCTGTGCGCCATTGGAACGCTTCAATTCTGACTTGTTTTCTGCCTGCAAAGTCCATTCACTTAGCGGGCAAGCGATTGCTATTAGCCAGCATTTTAAAAGTAAACGAATGTAGTAGAAGGATGTTTTTTTCATGGAATATTTCGCATTTCAGATTAACAATGGCAAATTTTATACAACTCAATAGGTAAAGACTTGATTTATTCCAAAGTACGGCTTTTATTTCCAGCAGAAAATCGACTATTTAAAAATAGGAGCCCCGTTGGAAGCTTAAAATGACGACCGATTTTTCTTCTTTGCTTTGACTTAAGCGTATTTTAATCGATCTGATCAAGTCATCAGCCAGCCTTTGGGGCATTGTTTGATTGATTTTTATATCCGCTCTTTCCAGGAGAAAGGGTGAAATAAGACTTTCAGGTGATTGTGTCGGACCGAACACTGTTTCCAAAAGGAGCATCTCCCCTTCTTTCCAATCTTGTTCGATCTGTTTCAATTCCAAATGGGGTTCAATGCCTAATAGAGGATTTTGGCATGGGATGCTTAGAAAACCTTGTGAATCATTTGTAAATGTAAATAGCTGGCCGCAGCCGCAGGAAATAAAACGGCATTGGTTTTTATGAGGCGACAAAATAAGATAACAAAAAGGAAAGCGATACCCGATGTTATCTTCAAGCAAGAGGGAATTCAGGACTGTCGCTAATTCTTGCGGATGATTAGTTAATTTACAAAGTGCCCGAGCCATGCCGCGCAATAATGTCGTATAAAAAATTCCGGGTGAGCCTTTAACGGAACAGTCGCCAATCAGCACCCCGAATTCTTGGTCGGGAAGCTTGACAAAATCAAAATAAAGGCTAGAGGCCCCCATTTTTTTATAGGTAGCCAGCCCAATCTCAATGGGGGGCCAGTCAGGGGGATCTTGCGGAATTAAAGTTGCCTGAGCCTGGCGCAAACTCTCGGATAATTCGCTTAAAGGGTCGAGCTCTTTATTTTCCTTTAAAAGAGAAGGGGAGTGCAGATAGGCAGAAAGGTCTGTCATAAAGTCGACAATGTCCTGGTACCGGTCTTCCGCTCTTGGCTGCAGGCATTTTGATAATATCTTTTGGAGCCCTTTCGGCATGATGGAGAGATGAATACGGCCATGGCTCAGTTTACCCAGCACAAGCTCATACAATATAATACCCAAAGAGTAAATGTCGGAGGGATAAGAGGTCGATTCAGGGTCGTTTTTTTGCTCAGGGCTCATGTAGATGGGAGTGCCGATCAGGCGCCCTGCCTGCTCTTCCGTTTGCCCCTCAGTCAAAAATTGCGCAATTCCGAAATCGATGACCTTAATGCCCCCATTATCTGTCAGCAGGATATTTTCAGGCTTTAAATCGCGGTGAATCACACCATGGGCGTGCAGATGACAGAGCGCCATTGAAATTTCCATCACCATCTCAAGAGCCTGCTTCAGTGAAATGAGATTTTTTAATAAGTAATTTTTTAGTGACATTCCCTGGATAAACTCCATGGCAATGTACAGTCCCCCCTCCCATTCTCCTTGACCGTATAATTTGACAATATTGGGATGATCGGCAATTTCAATGACCTTGGCTTCTCTTAAGAAGCGCTGGACCATTTCGGGATTAGACAGAAATTCTGGGAACAGAACCTTAATTGTGATGGGTTCGCCTGTAGTAGGATGCAGTCCCAAATAAAGCAGGCTCATCCCCCCTTTTTCAAGAAGGGCCTCTATTTTATAAGGGCCAATATAGCTTGGTACTTGATGTGAGGCAGCAGGCTTTCCGCTAGCGGATGGGGAGGTAGTTCTTTTGCTAAATTCATTCATTAATAACCTGAGTTTTGGGTTTCTCTGCCTGAAAGTTAGGTGGATTGTGAGACAGCTGTAAAAAATTTTTTCGAAGGCAATAGTTTTACCTATTGTCAAGAAGAAATTTCTTTTCAGATGGCCGCAAGATGCCTAAATTTCAGGCAGATAAACTCAAAATTCAGGTTAATAGTGAATAGCTATCCCAATTCTAAAATACGGACTCCGATCGCTTCCCCAATCTTTAACAATTCACCCCGGCCGACTGTTTTCCCATTGATGGTTAAGTCAACGCCGTTGGCCGGGTCGGTATCCACTTCTAGAAGATTACCCGGCTCTAGACGCAGGAGCTGATCCATGGTCATTTGAATGCGTCCTACCTCTACCGTGACATTGACAGGTATTTCTCCCGGAGTAAATAACTTGGACGGTGCTGCCTCAAGCGCAGGGTTTTTAGCGGCCTCAGCCTGATCGGTAGCCTCGCTTTCTTCTGTTTTTTCCTCTTCTAAAAAGGATTCTTCAAGGGCAAATGACTCGGCATCTGTAAACTCTAAGTCGCTTAAATCATCTTCGTCTTCATCATTTGTTGGTTTAGACATGGCTGTTTCGGCTTTCCGGGTTAAAGGATGTGTTTCTTGAATCGGTACGCGCATCTCTTGTAAAAGAGGCAGCTCCAGAATTTTTAACGACTTTTCTTTTATTTTTCCACGAAAAGCAGCTTTGTTATTGACAGTTAGGATAACCCTGCCTTGAAAAAGGGGAGGCTCTAGGGAGCAGCTGTCAAGGATCAGAAAATCGCCTCGCTGAATGGAGTTCCATTCCGCCAACGTCATGGCAGCTTTTCCTGCCTCCAGATGCA
>JAJTHR010000056.1 GCA_021298935.1 Parachlamydia sp.
AACCAACGTCAACTAAAATATCATCAACATATAAGTTAAACTCATCTGCATCTGAATAAGCATTAAAACCAAAATAATAAATACCAGAAGTTGCAGGTGTAAAATTAATTGAAGCAGAATTTGCTGTTCCAGTATTGATTGATGGATAATCAGCCAAAACCGTAGTCATACCCATAGCAGCCGGAGAACTACCATAAGCCACTTTTAATTTTTCAACAAAAGTTGTACTATTATTTCCATATTTATAAGAAATGTTATAATTCGTACCTGCTACTAAATTTATTCCTTGTGTATAAAACCATGCATTTGCAGCACTTAATGAATTATAAGCATATTGTAAAACTTTAGAATTAAATCCGTTAGCATTAACTGTGCTAGTTGCCCAGTTGTTACCACTGCCCGCATTCTGAATACTTGTACAATCAGGTAATGCAGGAACTGTTACTGACTCAAAATTCTGAGAGTAAGGAACGCCTACTGTTACACAGTTTGTTCTAAAATTAGTACCTGCCCAAGCAGTTTGTTCAGTATCACAATTCGATCTAACCCAAAAGTAATAAAGTGTATTACTTGTCAAAGAGGTTAAATTCACTGATGCTGATGTAACGTTTCCTGTTGGAGTTGTAGCTCCATCAGGTGCTGTAGCTGTTGTTGCCAAATAATAGTCATAACCCGCACTTGGAACAGTTATAGATGCCCAGCTTACAGTTGCTGTAACATCAGTAATTGATGACGCAACTACAGACGTAGGAACTGTACATGTTGGTGGTGATACTACTTGAAAAGTAAAGTCTTTATATTCACCTCTTGTAACTACTGCACATGGATTTGATGGCGTTGTATTATTAAAATCCGTAACCACTCTCATTCTGTAGTTCCCATTAGCAGTTCCAGAAGGAATAGCGAAACTTCCAGTAGTAGAAGTTACATAACCTGTAGTAACAAACATTCTTTCGGTAGTTTCAAAAGTAAGATTGTTGTTCCAATCTACCCAAACTGCAAATCCACAAGTTGGTCCACCTGCGGTCATTGATAAATTAGTTGAACCACCTATAAAGTTAGAAACAGTATTAGTTGCTGACAAATCTAAATAACCACCAGTTGCTCCTGAAGCTGCACTATGGGTTATATTGTTTGAACCTCCTGTAGTATTGAAAACACTAATCCAAGAAGCTTGTCCTGTTGTTGAAACTACACAATATCCTGTATAAAAATTTGTAGCCAATGTCCAAGGACTTTGTGAAGCACCACAATTGGATCTAACGTATGCAGAATAAGTTGTATTAGCTGTCAATCCTGTTATATTAGCCGTAGTAACTCCCGCAGCAACTGAACCACTCGTAATTAAACCAGTTGCTCCAGAACCCGCAGCACCAGATGTTCTAATCTCATAGTCATATCCATTTGATGGCGCAGGTGATGGCGCTGTCCAAGATATAGTTACAGAATTTGAAGTCAAATTACTAGTTACCAAAGCACTTGCTTCTAAACAACTTGGAATGTCTTCAACAGTAAAATTATCTACATACAAATAATATCCATCCAAACCTCCTGACGGTACATGAACAGCAATATAAACATCTCCCGAATAAGCCGATAAATCAATTGCAGAAATTTCAGTCATTGTAGTTGAAGAAACTTGCGTTAAAGGCATTAGAACATTTGTAAAGCTAGCTGGCTGATTATCTGTTGTTGACAAAACTACTCTATAATCATTTGGCTCTGATGTCGACCTAGCTCTAACAAAGAATTTTAACCTTTGATTTCCAGTTAATGTCATTCTAGGTAAAATCAAATAATCGTTGTTTGCTCCCGAATTGAAATCAGTATATAAACCTGCCGCTATACTTGAGCCAACTCCATAAGTTGTGTAAGTTATCCAAGTATCAACATCTGCGTTTACATTATTTGCAGCCCAACAAGCTGGTAAAGCTGGAGTTGTTACACTTTCAAAATTCTCTGTCCATGGAAAAACTGTTATTGAATTACATAAAGTGGTAAAATTTGTAGCCGCTCTCCAACTAGTTACACCACCTACTCCACAATTTGAACGCACATAGAAAGAGTAGCTTGTTGCTGGTGTTAATGAAGAAAACGCTTGCGATAAAGAAGTAGTATTACCAGAAGTTACTAAACCAGTAGCTCCAGAACCTGCCGCTCCACTTGTTCTCAACTCATAATCATAACCTCCTGAAGGAACTGGAGATGGTGCCAACCAAGAAACGGTTGCTCCTGTAGTTGTAACACCAGATACAGTTGTCGATCCTGGTAAAACACATGATGGTGGTGTAAAAGAATAAGTTAATCCAGAAGCTGGTAAAACTGTAGAACTAAAAGTTATAGTACTTGAATTAGAAGAACCAGCAGAAGTTGAAGACCAAGATGTTGTGCTTGTTCTATTATTAAAATCAGTATTAGACGAGCCTCTCAAACCAACCTGTGGAGTTGACGAAGTTGTACTACCAAATGCATTTCCATAACTAATATCCACACTATTTGTGGTTTCATTTAAAATTACTTGGTAACTAATCGTTCTCAAAGTAGCATTATATGGACGCATATATCTAAACTGTATAACCAACTTTCTATTTGGAGCGGAATTTAATGTTTCAAAACGGATTTCTCCCGAACCAACATTTACTGTTCTACCTGTCCCTGTTGATGTTGCATTTGCTGATAATGTTACAGTAGTACCCGTTACAGATACTACCGTAGCACCTGCTGGGAGGCCCGTCGTAGCAGTAACTAGTGCTCCAACAACAAATGGAGTT